>DASYSA010000075.1:0-2915 GCA_036003885.1 Blastocatellia bacterium
CAGCGGACGTCCGAACTGACGATCAAGAAGGACGGGGACAATCTTGCCGGGACGATGAACTGGCCGGACCAGAAGGATGAGAAACTCAAGGACGTGAAATTCAAGGACGGGAAGCTGACGTTCTCCGCCGTGCGGAAGTTCCAGGATAACACGATCCCCATCGACTACACCCTGACGATCGACGGGGACAAGCTCAAGGGGAAGGGAGCGGCGGAGTTTGGGGGCCAGAAACAGGAGTTCGACATCGAGGGGAAGCGGGAGAAGAAGGACAAGTAGCTCTTTCGGGTCTTGAACGCCGGTGTTGTGTCGTGGTCTCCCGACTATGCCATTTGGTTCGACCGAAGGTCTCCAACTCTCCAGGCTTTCGGGCGCAAGGAGGAGACCTGCGGTCAACGGTGGGCGGGAGTCCCTACGGAAAGAGACATCGCCGAACCAGCGGATGCAGTTGACCGGGCCGGCATCACGGTTTTCCGAAGTTGGCTGTCAACACAGCCGGCCCGGCAATTGATCCTTGGCCTTAGGCGGCGTTCGAGATGTCGCAATCTCCCGATGACGACAATGGCGACGAATGAGCCAGGTTCTCACGAACTCGAGTAGCGCCGAAGGCAGGGCGATCCGCATCGCAAGCGCGGGGCACGCTCTCTTTGCTGCGGCCATGATCTGGCTCGGAGCCATGGGCCTCATCAGGGGCGACTTCGTCCAAGTTTGGCAGCCCGTGCCCAAGTGGGTGCCGGCGCGCGAGGTACTGGCGTATCTCTGCGCCTTCATCTCCCTGGCATCCGGTATCGGCCTGCTCTGGCAGCGCACCGCGGCCGTCGCTGCACGCGTAGTCTTCGCGTCGCTCATGGTTTGGCTGCTGGCACTGAGACTGCCCAACCTCTTCTTCCAGACTCCCGTCGTGCTGGTCGCCTGGACGTTCGGTTCGACGGCTGTGATGGTGGCGGCCGCCTGGGTGCTGTACGTGTGGTTCGCCGGTGACCGCGACCGGCAGCGACTCGGTCTCGTCGCCGACGACAGGGGCGTGCGTATTGCGAGGGCGCTCTACGGCCTGTCCTTGGTCCCCTTCGGCCTGGCCCACTTCATGTATCTCGACGCGACCACAGTGCTGATTCCGCATTGGCTGCCGTGGCACGTGGCGTGGGCGTACTTCACCGGCGCCGCCTTCATCGCGGCGGGGCTGGCAGTGACTGTCGGCGTGTTTGCGCGCCTGGCCGCCGCGCTATCGACACTGCAGCTGGGCCTGTTCGGTCTTATCGTGTGGGTACCCCGTGTGTTGGCGGGCACTGTCAACGACTTCCAATGGGGCGAGTTCGTCATGACGTGCGCGCTCACGGCGGGCGCCTAGGTGGTGGCGGATTCATACCGCGGCGTGCCTTGGCTCGCCGAGCGCAAGCGCTAGCCGGCTGAAAATGGAACTCAAACAGCAAATCGAAAAACGGCTGAAGGATTTATCAGCTCCATACAGCGAGATCATTTAGGCGCTCTATTGCGGCTGAACTAAACGCTCTGCCGCTGCTCCTTGATATGGACGACTGCTATGCTACAAATCGCTCATGATGCGGCACTTCATTGGCAGCGGAGTGACGGCGGCAGCGACAGGGCAGAATAAGTTGGAGCTTCTGCTCCCGGGCGAGAGAGCGAGATCGTTGCCAGAGACAACCCAATTATCGATGACGAACGGTGCGGTAAGCATGAGGGAAAAGAAGAGAAAATGAAATCCTTCATCATGGCTTTCCCTGGAGTATCCCTTCTTTCATGCAATCATCCGCAGATGACTGATCATAGCCAAAGTTCCCAGGCCTCTAACATCAATGATGGGGCCAGGACTAATGACAAAGCCCACGCCCGAACCCACAATAGCTCAAACAAATGGTGAGGCATTACTATCTGAGACTGAGAATGCCTGTAATCCAATTCCTAGCCCTGATGGGAGTATGATTGCTTATTTTTACTCCTCCTCAACGCGTTGCCTACTTGCCCGCCCTCGATTCCCTTGCCTGGATGCAGAATGGATTCTGTGATCAAGCTAATCCAGGGCCTGACAACCAAAGCGCGAGCATTAGAACGGCAAATAAAGAGATTGCGAGAAACAGCTTTCATATGGGCGATATGCTCGTTCCGTCTCCTGACGGAAGATACATCGCAGCGGTAGACGTTACCAATTGGAGTGAGAAGACTCTGTGGGTTTATGACATGCAGACAAACTCCTGGGCAAACCTAACAACCCAATCCAGCGGAGCGCGCGAAGCGAGTTTCTCATCGTTCCCTTAGTATGGCTCGCGCGCCCGCTGATCGGGAACGTTAGAATCCTCTTATTCATATGATCACGTTGAATGCCGTCAACCACGACGACCCACAGTTCATCCTCGAGCGCGAGCCAGATCCCGATTGTTACCTACCGATGCGCCGCGTGTGGGTATCTCGAGTTCTATGCTCGAGGCAAAGAGCTTGGACTGATTCCTTAGCAGCAATCAGATTACTTGGGGAGCCCGAAAATTCCCGTCATGAGCTTCCCTTGAGGTCATTTCGACCAAACTAAGGTATTGTTTTCCGCCTGAACCAGCGAAATCATTCGAAAGTATGACGACACAACTGATGTCCGCGAGGTACTTTGCCGACTCGATAAGAACGAATGACCTGGAAGAAGCGGTAGGTTGACCGCGCGACGGCGCTTGCAGAATTGAGGCGCGTGCCGAACACGGGCGTGCAGCGGAGCGCGCGAGTCGGTAGTCGCCTTGGTACGAAGGCTCGGTCGCGCGCCCGCTGACGCCTGGCGTTAGATCGACAGACGCGCGTCAGCACCGATATTCGACGCCCCGTGTTGCCCATGGGCTATAGATCATCACTCGAACCCCAGGAGAAACACCATGCTCGTTGAAGCACAGGTAACCATCAACGGATCCAAGGGGGCGATC
>DASYSA010000076.1:0-37897 GCA_036003885.1 Blastocatellia bacterium
TATGCCGAGCATGACGAACTGACTGAATGACTGAGGTGCGCCGGCACTGGACAACCCGCACTTCAACAGGAACAGGTCGTCGCCGGCGTCGAGAATCCGCTCGCCAAGCTTGTTGTTCCGCTCATCGACAATCGATACATACTGCCTGTGACCGCGTGCGAGCCTTCCGACAAACATCGAGCGCACGCTGAGTTCTGAACCTGGTTCAATGTCGAACGTGACGAGGAAATGAATCGCATTGCTTTCACCAGGGTCGACCGAAGCGCCTGACACTGAGGCCAGCCGGCCATCCATTCGCAATTCAAGCGACGATGCCGCGAGATCCTCCAGCCTCGGCCTTGCAGCCTCGAACTCCTCCTGAGTTAACTCACCATCGCTGTTCGTATCAATCCTCGCGACGGACTCGACGTCGCCCCGAGCCAGAGTTAGGTTGGCGACGACTCGTGAGCGTTCGATTCTCAGATCGGCTGCGCTCAGCCCGGGATCGTGAGCCTCGACCCTAACCACCATTGACAAGGGCAGCATCGGGAAAACGATAAGCATCATTACAAGCCGCTTGCACTTCATAACTGGCTTCTGCCGCCGATTCCAAAAATCGTCACGACGATCCTCTTCTTATATCGTTATGTCGCAGATAAATAATAGGTAGCGGGCAAGAGTTCCCCTGTCCTCTGCCCGCTACCCGGTCCCCAGTCGTCCAGGAGACTAGGGATGAACGTGCGAGCGACCGTTCTGCGGGGTCGACTCGTATGGGAAGACCTTGTTGTACACCATGTCGTTGCTGTTCACGTTGTCGCCCGCCGGACCGCGAACGATCGGAGGCAGCACCCTGAGGTCGCTGATTAGGGCCGTTACCGCGATATCGAGGACGTCATCGCCGAAACGTCTGCCGTTCGGCCATCCGCCGGGGATCACGCCCCCGCCGAATCCGCTTTGAACCCTGCTCACCAGAGTATCGCCACCGAAGATGCCGAGCCGTGAGAAGCCCGCGTCATCCGGGGTCGTCGGATGAGTCGGCCCGCCGCCCGCAAGCCTGCACTTCGCGGTAGACAAATCCACCTTGATCAGATCGGGGATGAATATGCCCGCAATGTCTGTGCGGTTGGTCTCAGGAGCGACCGACGCTCCAAATACCAGGGCGTTGATCAGCTTGGCCAACTCCGGGCTCGTCGCATACTTTGCAAACAACTGCGCATCCTGAGTCGGACTTGATCGGCTGTACAGGTCCTTGTCCGCGATCGCCACCAGGGCTTCGTTGAACAGTGGATTGCCCTGTCGCGCTACCTGAATAAAGTCGCCTTTCTCCTTATCGCGATTGTCTGCCAGGATCCTGACACGCGGGCGGCTCGTAGTCGCATAGACTCCCACCACCTGCATGTCTCCGCCAAGTTCGCTCAGAGGGATTGCAAGCGCCATCATGTGAATATTGAATCCTCCCTGCGAATCTTTGCCTGGATTGCGAAGCTTGAGCAGATCAAAGACCGATTGCACGTCGGCATAGAAGCCGTCATCTCGCTGGCCGGCAAATGCGGTGTAGCCTCTCGAAAGAGCGACGACGGACTGTTTGGTGTAGCGATCGAGATTGGCAGCGAGGGTCACGCCATCCTTTGCCGGGTTCTCGCCATTGTCGCCCTGGTTATAGAAGGGTGTCGCGTTTCCCTGATTGTTGGGCGGAACGATGCCCGTGCCAAGGACGGTCCTCTGTCCATTGCGTTCAACTTTGGTGACCGTGTATGTCTGAGTGAGGTTCTGCGCCGCATCGTCGACGTTCTGAACCACGCCGAGATAAGACTGCAGAATTGTATTGGAATTCTTGAACGCGGTGTCGAACTGGAACTGGTAGCTGAAGGTCGCGCGCCCAGCCGCTACATCATTCCCCGTGGCAACATGAATCTCGTAGAGGACGTTGTCGTCAAAGTTGTACTTGTTGGGACCAATGCCGGGTTCCTGATGGGGGTAGACTCCCAGCGCCGTCACAAGGACCTTGACGCCATTCGCTTCCTGAACAAACGCATAGACATCGGTGGTGTTAGCCGCCGGATCCAGTGTTATCAAAGGCGCATCCATATGGCTTGATGCAAAGACCGAGCTCGGTATCAGAGCTATCAGCGTCAGTGCAACACCACGTTTCAGACTCATAAACAGCTTACTCATGAAACTCTTCCTCCTGGTTAGTTATTGATTGTGGACTCTTGAAACTGCAGTCGGTTCCCGCCCAGACCGGTCCTCAGTCACGACGGGAGTGGGTAAATCGACTTGCTCAGGCTATTCACAGTGCAGCAAGTTGCTTCGACAATTGTTCTCGTTCGCTCGGCATAAGCATCTGCTTGATTGACAATGCCTTGCCCAGCCATCGGCGAGCTTCGTTCTTCTGACTGTTCATCGCCGCAATCATTCCGGCGTGATAGAACAGCCGCGCGTCTGAGGTTCCCTCCGCAAGCGCTTCAGTGATGCGAGAGCGGGCTTCGACGCTTTTCCCGGCAGCAGCCAGCGACCAAGCAAGCGCATCAAGCGTGAAGACGTCGGCCCGCGTTTCGAGCTCTCGTTGTGCCAACTCGACAGCCTGTTGAGTCCGCTCTCGCCGAGTGGCCAGGTAGAGAGCGAAGGTTCTTGGGTCGCCCGCTTCCCCTCCACGGATGAGGTCGCCTTCAACGCTGCCAGCCTCTTCGGTGCTACCCGCACTTCTCAGCGCATCCGCAAGCGCCCACTGATACTCCGGAAGTGGATTGAACTGAGCGGCCCGTTTCAGCGATTCGATCGCTTCAGCATACTTCGCGTCGGCCGCCAGTATGCGGCCTCGCACGAGAAGAGCCGGGGCATAGTCTGGTTTGAACATCAATGCCGCCTCGCACGCCTGCCGCGCCTTCTTCATTGCGCCCGCCTGCAGTTCATAACTGGCGAGCCGTGAGTAGGCCCAGGCAGCCGATTCCCCATCGCGTGGGCTGCCCGCGGCTGCCGCCATTCGCATCAACTCGATCGCGCCTGAAAGGTCCCCTTTGAGCCATCGCACATGCGCCGCCCGGCTATACGACTGCGGTCCAGGCTTCATGTCGACCATCTTCTGATAAGCGCCGATCGCTTCTGTAAGGGATCCCTGCTCCATTAGAGCATCTCCGAGGAGACCATAGTCGAAAGGCAGCCCTCGAGTGGCGACCAGCGTTCGCGCCAACGCTTCTGCTTCTTTGAAGCGGTGCAGGCTATTCAGTACGTGACCACTAAGCAAGCGCGCTTCGGGAGAACCCTGTTGCCCGGATTCGAGACAGGCCGCGCAGGCTTCCGCGAGCTTGTAGTAACCGGGGTCATAGCTGAGCCGGGCTTTCTGCACGAACGTCCATCCCAATCGCTCCATCAGGCGGCTCGGCTCGGTTGAATTACGCGCTTCTGTCTGCAGCCGGGATATCTCCAGATCGATGGGCTCACTTCCCTGATGTGGTGTCAGAGCCACCGCACACGCGCTCGGCGCGACAGCCTCAGGGGCTCGTTTGCCACTGAGGTGTCGATTGCAACCGGTGAGTAGAACACCCGCAGTAACCAGCGATAAAAGAATGTTGCATCGTTTCATCATCAATATCCCCAGTCGCCGCTCGCTTCGCGGCTGTTTAGGCGAAACTGAAAACAGCTTTCCCGTCGCGCCGGCGCAATTCGCCTGGTGCCGGTGCCCGAGCCATTCCAGGCGACCTTCAGACTGTGTCGACTTGAATAATCAGGCAGAACAACTCCCACACCGTGAGCGACCAGCTCACAGCCAAGCGAAGTTGAGATCCAGCAGGGGAATCAAGGATCAACTGCCCTGAACATTCGATCCTCTTTACACTCGATAACTACGGGCGCCTGGACAAATCGGTTTTCTGATTTTGAAATTCTGGCCTCGAAGCTTCAGCAGCCTGGAAAACTGCGGTATCATTCTCACCCTCATCGCCTCACGACAGTCACAACCTGATGGAGGATTAAGAATGATGCGAAAGTTCAGCTTCGCGGCATCCACGGTACTGGCCCTATCAATTCTGCTTCAATCCTCTGCCTTCCAGTCTCCCGGGAATGGGACCGCGTCGCGATTGGTAGGCGAAGTTTTCATCAATGGCCAGCAGATGAAATACCTCTCGCTGCTCAGCGACGGGATCGGTAGCCGGCTGACCGGAAGCGTCGGCGCGCGGCGGGCCGAGGCAGCCATGGAAACTGAAATGAAGCGGCTGGGCCTGGCCAACGTTCATCGGGAACCATTCACCGTGCCGGTCTCCTGGGAGAGAGGAACTGCTCGGGCGACACTGGTATCTCACGGCGATCGCGTTCTAAGTGTAGCCTCATACACATGGTCCCCCGGCACTACCGGCGCCGTGGAAGCCGACCTGGTTGAAGTGGGCGCGGGACGATCGGAAGACATCGCAAGCGCGAGAGGACGACTGAAGGGCGCAATCGCGCTGGCGACCCCATCAGGCCTGACGCTCGACGAAGTCATTTACAACTTCTACCGGACACCCGATCTTGCTGGAGAGTTGAAGGACGCGGGCGCTGCAGCTCTACTGATCGCATCGGACAAGCAACACGCGATGCTGTACACCGCGCCGGTCGACTTCAACGCACGAGTTGCCGCCATACCCACATTGAATATTGCTCGGGAAGATGTCGGACTGCTTCAACGGCTGGGGGCTCAGGGAAAGGCACTGCGACTGCGGCTCGAGGTTCGGAACAAGATCGGCGGGGCGTTCGAATCAACGAACGTTCTCGGCGAGATCGCAGGACGTGAGTTGGCGAATGAAATCGTCGTAGTGGGTGCTCATCTCGATTCGAACGACCTCGGGCCGGGCGCACTCGACAACGCTGCCGGCGCGGCGGCGTTGATGGAAACTGCGCGAGCGATCAAGGCCGCCGGCTCTCCGCCGAGGAGAACGATCAGGTTTGTGTTGTTCACCGGCGAAGAAGAGGGAATGCTCGGATCGACTGCGTACGTGAGGCGGCACAAAGATGAGATGGACCGCACGATTGTGGCATTGATAATGGATGTGGGCGCGGGACGGCCGCTTGGATGGTTTTCGATGGGGCGCACAGACCTGGACGATCAGATTCATGAGCTGATGAAGCCGATGGAGCAGTTCGGACTGGGCACGATCGAGCACGCGGCGTTTGCGGCGACCGACAATGCGGCGTTCATGGCTGAAGGCGTGCCGAACCTGATAATGCTTCAGGAGGAATCGGTCTACTTCACGGTTCATCACACGATAGGCGACACTTTTGACAAGGCAGACCCTCGCGACTTTGCTACCTGTGTCGCCACGCTGGCTTCAACGACTTATGCGATTGCGGAGAGGCCAACCAGATTCGGTCGCAGACTGACGGCTGATGAGGTGAAGAAGATGGCTGTCG
Organism: Blastocatellia bacterium; assembly: GCA_036003885.1. Classification (GTDB taxonomy): domain Bacteria; phylum Acidobacteriota; class Blastocatellia; order UBA7656; family UBA7656; genus DASYSA01. The sequence continues at coordinate 5,362 of DASYSA010000076.1, forward strand.
AGTCGAAGGTCGATCGACAGTGGCGAGCAGCCGGAATCTGGTGAAGAAGAAATTCGCAATTCGAAATGCGAAATGCGAAATGCGACATGAGCGAGAGGTCCTAATTCCGCATTTCGCATTTCGAATTTTCGCATTTCTTCAGGCGCCGCAGCATTTCTTATACTTCTTGCCTGACCCACATGGGCAGAGCTCGTTGCGGCCCACCCGAGGCCCCTTGTTCCGCACAGGCTTGGCCGAGTCTTCTTCCCCGCCGGCAAAAGCAGTTTCGTTCGCTTTCGTGAAAGCGACTCTCCCTCTGCGCTGCTTGCGGCGGCGCTCCAGCAGTTGCTGCTCGATTGGAGCAGTCACCTGCACCTGGAAGTTGAACAAGTAGCGGATTGAGTCAGTGTCGATGCGTTCGAGCATCGCTTCGAACATGTAGTAGGACTCGCGCTTGTATTCCACCAGCGGGTCCTTCTGCCCGTAGCCGCGCAATCCGATCCCTTCCTTAAGGTGGTCGAGCGCCAGCAGGTGGTCCTTCCATTGAGCGTCCACGATGTTGAGCATGATGTAGCGCTCCAGATTGCGCATCGCTTCCGTGCCCACCTGCATCTCTTTTTGCGTATACAGCCCCTCGAGTTTGGCCCAGATCACATCGCTGGATTCCTGCGGCCCCATAAGCTCGATGTTCGAACCCTCCTGGTCTGCGTCGTATCCAAACAGCACCCTGAGTTGTTCCTTGAGGCCGACAACGTCCCATTCATCAGGCCGCTTGTCCGCAGGCATGAACTGGTCTATCAGGTTACCGAAAGTGCTTTCGGCGATGCCCAGAATGTAGTCACGCTGATTCGCGTTCTGTTCTTCCGGCGTGTCGCCTTCGAACCCCATCAGCAATTGGCGGCGCATTCCGTAAACCCATTCTCGCTGCTTGTTCATCACGTCGTCATACTCGAGCAGGTGTTTACGGATTGAGAAGTTATGTCCCTCTACAGATTTTTGCGCGGACTCGATGCGCCGGGACACCAACCTGGATTCTATCGGCACGCCCTCTTCCATTCCCAGGCGAAGCATCAAGCCTTTGATCCGCTCGCCGCCGAAGATCCGCATAAGATCGTCTTCGAGCGAAAGGTAGAACCGCGACGAGCCCGGATCTCCCTGGCGCCCCGAGCGCCCGCGCAACTGATTGTCTATGCGTCTCGACTCGTGGCGTTCCGTGCCCAGTATGTGAAGCCCGCCCAGAGACACGACCTCCTCGTGTTCCGCGTCGGTTACCTTCCGCGCTCGCGCAAGCGCAGCGTTCCATTGCTCCTCGCCAGCCTCTTCCGGATTGATCTCTTTCTCTTTCAGATACTGCTTTGCCAGAAACTCGGGATTGCCGCCCAACAGGATGTCGGTGCCACGGCCGGCCATATTAGTCGCGATGGTTACCTGGCTCCTTCGCCCTGCCTGGGCGATGATGTCCGCCTCCCGGCCGGCGTGCTCGGGTTTTGCGTTCAAGACGTTGTGCGGCACTCGAAGCTTCTTGAGTTGCGCGGCAAGAATCTCAGAGTTCTCGACCGAGACGGTGCCCACCAGCACCGGCTGTCCCTTCTCGTGCAGGCCCTTGATCTCCTGAACCACGGCATCGACCTTTTCTCGCTCGGTCCTGTAGATCACATCCGAGTGGTCTTTTCGCACCATCGCCTGGTTGGTGGGAACGACGGCGACGTCGAGCTTGTAGATATTCGCGAACTCGGATGCTTCAGTTTCGGCGGTACCGGTCATACCCGCGAGTTTGGCATACATCCTGAAATAGTTCTGAAGAGTGACCGTCGCCAGCGTCTGGTTCTCGGCTTCGATCTTCACACCTTCTTTACTCTCGACGGCCTGATGGAGACCATCACTCCAGCGCCGGCCCGGCATCACGCGCCCGGTGAACTCGTCGACGATGATGACTTCGCCCTCTTTCACTATGTACTGCTTGTCGAGGTGATAGAGATTGTGCGCCTTGAGCGACTGCTCGATGCAATGCAGCAGGTCTATATTCGCCGGGTCGTAGAGGTTGCTGGTTGCGGTGAGGCGCTCGCACACTTCGACACCCTCTTCAGTGAGCGACGCCGAGTGTTGTTTCTCGTCGATGTGATAGAACAGCCGGGGGTCCTGCTTAAGGTCGACGTCGCCGTCGCTCTTCTTGATCTCGGCGATTCGCTTTTGCTGTTCTGCCTTCAGGCGGACGATGCAGTCATTGGCGGCGTAGTATTTTTCGGTCGAGTCTTCGGAGGCGCCGGAGATGATCAGCGGCGTTCGCGCTTCGTCGATGAGGATCGAGTCCACCTCGTCGACGATGGCATAGTAGTGGCCGCGTTGAACCATGGCAGAGGGTTCGAACTTCATATTGTCGCGCAGGTAGTCGAAGCCGAATTCGTTGTTCGTCCCGTAGGTGATGTCGGCGTTATAGGCCTCCTTTCGCTCCATATCATCCATATCGTGCTGAATGCAGCCGACGGTAAGACCAAGGAAGCGATAGATCCTTCCCATCCACTCAGTGTCGCGCTTGGCGAGGTAATCATTGACGGTGACTACGTGGACGCCGCGATTCGCGATTGCATTCAGATAGGCGGGCAGTGTCGCAACCAGCGTCTTGCCTTCCCCGGTCTTCATCTCGGCAATCGTCCCCCGATGCAGAACCATTCCGCCTATGAGCTGAACATCGAAGTGTCGCATGCCGGTCGATCGTCGCGAGGCTTCGCGCACGACGGCGAATGCTTCGATCAGAATGTCGTCAAGGCACTTATCAGTTGCGTCTCGAAGGGCCTTCTTCTGCTCTTCCTGAGTGGTGCCGGTGATTTCGGCTTCGGCCACGCATCGCGCGACCTGCTCCCGAAACTTGTCGGTGCGAGCGCGAAGCTCGTCGTCCGACAGTCGCTGCATTTCCGGTTCGAGTGCGTTGATCTCGCTGACAAGCGGCCACAGGCGCTTGAGCAGGCGTTCATTTGCGCTGCCGAAAATCTTGGTTGCTACCTTGTTGAATATTACAGTCATACTTGTCTCTGCTCTGTCTCCAGCCTCGGTCTCCAGGCCCGATTTTACGGTCACCGGTCTTTATGCTTGAGGACGGTTTGCCATTTCTCCGGCCAGTCAGTAATGGGAAGCCTGCTGCCATTGTGCGATACACGTCAAAATTCTATGTGATGCTACAAAGTGAGTCAAACCAGCAGGCAGAACGGGTCATCAATATTGACGCAATCTACGCCGGAATCCGCGGAAGACATTTTGTCTGACCCGCCCGAACGGGTAATGACAAAGACAAAACATCGGCAGACAAATTTAGTGTTGACACAAGTGGGGGTGGATGGTAGAAATGACTCCGTTGGCAATACTGTCGTTTTGAAATTGATCGTGAAGTCACCGAACTGGCACACCAGGAGTGATCCTGGGTCGCAAAGCCAAGGTCTTAAAGAAGCGTGAATCGTGAATGAGCAGATTCATGGTTTTCGTTTCCGCGAGAATGACTGGTTACCGAAAGTGATTGTAAGCGGTCCCTCGCTACCCGGCTCCCAGAAAAAGCCGCCCTCAATGAAGACTCCCCGATAACTGTACTCAGCACGCGTAGGCCCCTACCGCCCGATTTTAGATTGCTGGTGTTTACCGGCAGTTGATTGGCGCGCAGCAAGCTGCCAGCTTCAAATCTAAAATCCTCAATCCGTCCTGGGGGATTCTATGGCGAAAAAGAGAAAGAGCATCGTGGGCCTCGACATCGGCTCCAGCGCGATCAAGGCAGTCGAGCTAAAACCGGTGCGCGGAGGGTTCGAGTTGGTGCACATAGCCCAACTGAACCTGCAATCGGACACCATTGTTGACGGACACATAATCGACTTGAATCACGTCAGCGACTCCATCAACCGCATTTGGACCGAGCAGGCCATCAAGACCAACCTGATCGCAACCTCGTTGTCCGGACACGCCGTGATTGTCAAGAAGATAACTCTCCCTTCGATGCCCGAGGAAGAACTCGACGAACAGATCCACTGGGAAGCCGAGCAGTACATTCCTTTCGACATCAACGATGTGAATCTCTATCACGAGATCATCAGTCACGATTCTTCCGGACAGAACATGGAAGTGTTGCTCGTGGCCTGCAAGCGCGACAAGATTGCGCAGTTCACTCAGGTGATCTCGCAGGCGGGCAAGCAGCCGGTCATCGTCGACGTCGACGCGTTCGCTTTGCAGAACGCCTACGAAGCAAACTACCAGCCGTCACCCCATCAGACCGTAGCCCTTCTCGACATCGGCGCTTCCGTACTGACGATCAATGTTGTGCGCGGAACGACCTCAGTCTTCACTCGCGACATTTCGGCCGGAGGCAACCAGTATACCGACTTGCTCCAAAAAGAACTCGACCTCACGTTTGAGGAGGCGGAGTCCCTGAAGCGCACCTGGCGCGGCAGCGAGGGTCCGGCCTTCCAGGGGTCTCCGGAAGCTGCGTCGCTGATGGAAAGGGCAAAGCCGGCCATCGAATCAGTGTCGGAGATGCTTGGGCTGGAGATTCAACGAACGCTCGACTTTTTTCGGGCAACCGCGGTCGATTCTCCAAATATCGATCGCATGCTAATCGCGGGAGGCTCGTCGAAGGTAGCCCAGCTGACCAGTTACCTGTCGGAAAAATTTCAAATGCCAGTCGAGCGGTTTGACTCACTGCGCGCCGTTCGGTTCGACCACAAACATTTCGATGACGAGTACCTGAAAGAACTCTCGCCGAACCTCGCTGTGGCGGTGGGCCTGGCGGTTCGGGTTGCGGAGGAGGCGAAATGATCAGAGTCAATCTACTTGAGGGCACCGCCGAACAGCGAGTATCAATTCAGAAAACCAAGGTTGCAGCGCGACGCGGACAACAACTCTTTATGTTGGCTGCCGCGCTGCTGATCTTTGTGATCGTGATCTTCGTCGATCACATGTGGACCAACAACGCGCACGCCGCGGCCAAGGCCGAGCTGGAAGTCGAACAGGCGGAAAAAGTGAAGCTGGAAGAGAGCAAGAAACGACTGGACGATTTGAAGTCTGAGATGAAACAACTCGACGAGCGCATCAAGGTGATCAAGCAACTCCGCGCCGAACAGAAGGGTCCGGTGGCCATGCTGTCCGAGATCAACAAGAGGATGCCCGGGGCCCTTGCGGACTTCAGGCTGTTGTCCATCATTCAGAAGGGCGACCAGGTTCAGATCATTGGTACTTCGCTCGATCAGCAGGTCATAGCAAACTTCACCAAGCAGTTGGAGTTCTCAGACAACCTGTTCACGAACCTGAGACTCTCGGTAGAGGGCAAAGAGATCGAAGCCGGCAAGATACCCGCACAACAGGACCCGGGTGACGCCAAGCCTCGGGAAGACATGGTTCGCCTGTTTCAGTTCACCATAGATTGTAACTACAACAAGCCGCGTCCCGAAGGTGAGGACGACAAGTCTGCGGCTGCAAAAGCCAAGTGAAGGAGACGAGTATATGGCAGCGTCAGTTACCGCGATTCCAAAGACCGAAGAGGGAGGCAACTTCTTCACCCGCATGGCCTGGTACTACCAGATGGGGATCCTGCTTGGCCTGGTCGCTCTATTGCTCTTCGCCGCCGACGCGGCATTCTACAGCGACACGAGGGCGCAGACGAGAAAGATTCGCGACGACACGAACGTCCTGAAGGCCGAGAATCAGCAGGGCGAAGCCATCCGCCAGAACTTGATCACCGCCGAAGCTACGCTGAAAGAGAAGAAGGCCGAGATCGAGGGATTGCGCGAACTGCTGCCTGATCAGGTCGAAATATCGACGGTCTACGATGACATCAAAGACTTCATGCGCCAACAGAAGCTGGAGTTGCGCCGATTCATAATCGGCAAGACCACCCCTTCAGAGTTCTATACCGCTCAACCGATCGATATAGAGGTCAGCGGCGCCTATGACAATCTCGGCCAGTTCTTCTCCTCGCTTGGGTTCTTCAAACGGATCGTCAGCGTGACTGACGTCCAGGTGAAACAGAGCGATGACAACGCGCAACTCTCGGGGCGTTCAATTGAGAGTACCTTCACCGTCACTGCTTACTACATAACACCCGAGAACCTGAGCAAGTTGACTTCGAAGAAACCTCCGGCGCCAACCGCGGGCGATAAGAATCCGCCGCCGGCCGCCACACCTAAAGCAAAGTAGCGGAGTAAGCCATGAAATCAAGAGCGACCACAACAACGTTGCGTACGGGAAACGATCGGACCTCGATCGACCGAATCAGTCTGATGTACCTCGCCATGATTCTCTGGTTCATCATGTCGGTGGCGGTGTTCAACGCCTCAGCACAGCAGGGGGATAAACCCTCGCATCCTGTGCAGCAAACCAGCAGCGGTCAATCGTCAACCGCGGACATCGGACCGACAGGGTCCTCGATCCGCCCTTATTCACCGGCCGGCCGGGATCCGTTCCGCAGATTCGTCCCGCCGAAGGCAATTCCGGGGAAGAACTCTAAGGGAGACGTCAAGGCGAAACAACTGGGTTATCCGGCGCTCGAGGTGAGGCGGGTAGAGTTCCAGCAAAAGGTAGCGCAGCTCCGCAGCCGGGACCTCCCCGAACCGAACCCGGTGATCCAGTATCTGGTCAGCGAGTTGGACGTGACAGGGGTGTTCCGCGACAACCGCGGCTTCGGCGCTTTCCTTCGCGCGCAACCGACCGGTACCACATTCTTCGTTCGCAGCGGCGACCGCTGTTATAACGGCGAGGTGCTCCGTATTGAAAACGATGATTCCGATAGTGAGGGATCCAAGGTGCTCTTCAGAGAAGAGTCCCGCACGGAAGTGAACGGGAAACCCGGCAAACAGGAGCGAGTTGTAGCCAAGACGCCGGTTCGTTCCGGAGCCAGGTGAGAAATAATGGATGTCTGGCGGCATGGTGCATAGCCCGTGTCCGCCGAGTGCGGCGGACGCCGTCAACAGTGATTCAGGGCCCCTCAGGATCGCGTCCACACAGCTTTAAACACTAGAGGAAGAGGGAGATGAATATTATGATCGCTAGGAGGCTCGTCTTATCACTGGCGCTCGCGGCACTCGTGAGCAATTGTTTGGTGCTCGGAAGGCCGAGTGCAGGAACCGGCTCCGTACCGGAAGGGAGCCAGGCGTTCACATTAGTGTCGCTGAAGCACCAGACCGTGGGCGCTCTCACTCGCGTACTTATTGAATCAAACGCGCCACCCCTCTACACAGTCTTCAGACCGACTGACCGGCTCGTCGTCGTCGAGTTGCCGGGCGGCGATGCCGCTCAGCTTGCTTCCGAGTACGCCGTGAAGAGCGCGCTCGTCGATTCGATCGTCGTCCGCAAAACGAGCGGCGGAAGATCGCCTGCGGCCCGTAGCACGACCAGGATAGAGATCACGGTACACCAGGAAGCCCAGGATCGCTCCGTGCTCGAAGGCAACACACTTGTTATCGAGTTGTCGGCGGAACTGCCAACTGCGAGGGCAGCGGTTCAAAGACCCGGTGTCTACGTCGAACCCGTTCCGGTCAGCTTGAAAAAGGCCGCCACGGCAGCAGATCGTCCGCACTCCCAGCCGGCCCCTTTGAGGAACGCCACAATGGTGCGCAACGTGCGGTCGGAAGCAGCGGAGAACGGCCTGCTCGTCTTCGTAGAAGCAGACGGCAACCTTCAGTTCAAGGAATTCATGTTGCCTGACCCGTGGCGCATTGTCGTCGATATCACGGGCGTGCGCACCGCATTCGGCAACAAGACTCTGCAAGTAGGCGCGGCCGGGATAGATCGCGTGCGAGTCGGACAGCAGTCGAACGTCGTTCGCATAGTGCTCGATGCGAAGTCCAGGGTCTCTTACCGGGTCACCCGAGAGGCCGGCCAGCTCGTCATCGCGGTCGGGGATGTGACCGCGGCGCAGGCGAAAGCAAGTTCGGCCCCACAGCCCAATGTGGCTGCTCAGGGGCCCGAAGGTGAGACCTCCGCCAGGCAGGTCGACGCTTCAACGGATTCCGGCGATCAGTCCGAAATTCCAGCAGACCTGATAGCGCAGGCGGGAAAACCAACTCTGCCGGCCAAGTCCGCCACCCGAGATCGCACGACCACAACCAAACAAGGTGCTCAGCCCGCGGCCAACAGCGCAAATTCGGCCAAAGAGACGATCACGCAGCAGGCTTCGCCTTCCACCGGTAAAACCGTCGCCGAGCTTCAGCGTGGAGCATCATCACCATCATCGCCATCAACTCCCGGCGGGCCGACCGCCGCGCAGTTGGCTCCTCCTCCTCAAGCATCCGCGAAACCGCAGCCGGGCTTGTCCTTCTGCGATGACAGCTATGTTGGAGGCTTGATCAGCTTCGACCTGCGCGCGGGAGTCGACCTCCGAGATATGCTTCGGTTCATCGCGCAGCAGTACGGTATCAACTTCATAATCGACAAGTCAGTCAGCGCGGTGCCTATCGACATCAAGATCAATGACCGTCCGTGGAACGAGATCCTCAACGCAGTGCTGCGGGCGAACCGCCTCGGTGCTCTGTGCGAGGGCGATGGCGGCATCATCAGAATCGCCGCGCTGTCAGCGGTCAAGGAGCAGAGAGAGCTTGAGAAATGGGCTCAGGACGCACGCATCATGGTTGTGCCTACCGAGACCAAGATAATACGCCTGCGTTACGCCCGAGTGGGCGGATCGCTGGGCGGAACCGGGACGGGCAGGTCGGGCTCCAATCAGAACTCAGGAGCACAAACCACCGCCAGCTACAGCGGCGCAACTGGAGGTATGAGTACCTCAGGAGGGGCCGGCATACAGGGCGGCGGGCTGCTTCAAATAATCGGGCGCCGGCTCAGCACGCGAGGCGTAATTGAGATAGATCAACGCACGAACAGTCTGATCATTACCGACATACCAGACTACATTCGAGCGGCAGAAGCCATAGTCGCTCAACTCGACAAGCCCGACGCTCAAGTCGAGATTGAAGCCCGAATTGTGATAGCCAGTCGAAACTTCCTGCGTGATCTCGGCGTCGAGTTGGGGGCAGGAGCTATCAACAGTCATCGAGGAACTGCCGGCCTGTTCGCTACATCGCCCGTGACGTTGGGTTCGGGCGGAGTAGGTACTGCAACCACCGCCGGAGCTTCAACAGGACTAGGGCCGAATCTGGTAGGTCCGAAGGCTGATGGAACGTTAAGAGGCGCCGCAAACTCAGTCCTGAGTTTGACCACCGGCCTGATTGGAACCGGCATACTCTCCACGGCCCTCTCGGCCTCTGAAACCAAGGGCCAGGTCCGAACAATTGCAAGTCCGCGAATCACGGCGTCGAACAACGTGACGGCAGAAATCGTCAACGGTGTTCAGATACCCGTGCAGACCGTCTCCAACAACACAGTCACGACGACCTTTGTGACCGCCGCGCTCAGGCTCGAGATCACGCCTCAAATAATTGAAGACACCGGCGAGGTTCTGATGCATGTCACGGCGGAGAACAACACGGTCAATCTCGCGATCAATCCCGGCGGTACCCCCGGCATCAATACTCAGTCGGCGGACACGACGGTGCGAATCATGGATGGCGGCACGACAGTAATGGGGGGCATCAACATCGACGGCGAGTCGCATTCGATGAACAGGACCCCGGGCGCATCGAAGATCCCGATTCTCGGTGAGCTCTTCAAACGCCGCACCACGAGCCGTAATTACGATGAGATTCTGTTCTTCATTACTCCTCGAATCGTCAGACCCGACGGCTGGGGTGGACCGAAGAGCCTGGCGCCACAGCGCAGTTCGCTCGAGGGCATTCCCTCCCCTACGGGCACACAGAAGGCTGCCGCGCCGGTGAATCCCAACGACCCGAAGGCTCCGAAGGCGACACAGCCCGTGCAGGCTAAGGCTGGTCAATAGTGGCTCGCATACAGTAAGCTGTACAACCAGGCAGCAGGCAGATGATTATGACTGCCTGCTGCTTTCTCGTTTGGAGGGCATACATTTGAGTTTCATAGGCACGCTGACACAGATGGTCGATCGCATCGAGGGTTGCGCAGCCGGCGCCATCCTGGGAGTCGACGGCATTCTTATCGAGCGTTACGTCCACGAGCTTGCGCCGGCGATGGACATCGACCTGCTGGCGACTGAATTCACAACCCTGCTCCGCCGCAGTATGAGAACCGCCACAGACACGGATCTGGGTGAACTCCAGGAGATGGTGTTGGCAACTGACCAGATGACCTTCCTCGCAAGACCCATAACCGCGGAATACTTTCTGCTGCTGGCGCTCAACCCCGGCGGTAACGTGGGGCGCGCACGGTTCGAGTTGCGCAAGGCCCAGCTCACCCTCGAGACCGAGTTCGCCATCTGAGACCCTCCGCCTCGAGCCACTTCGCAGAGCAGCCACGGGTCACACGAATTCCGCGAATGTAAACTAATAGATTTGTGTTAATGCGTGGAATTCGTGTGATTCGTGGCTGCCCCTTCGGGAGGTTGCGCCTCGCCTGCGTGATGCGCTATTTTACGAAGTTAGCAATACGGCCTGAATGTCTACATACTCATCCGTACTCTAAGAAGGGACCCAATCGACATGAATGCAAATGATATCCGGCGCGGCATGATAATCATGTACAACAATGTGCCGCACCGAGTGCTCGACTTTCAACACCGCACCCCTGGTAATCTACGAGCTTTCGTACAGGCCAAGCTCCGCAACATCAGAAACGGATCATCGACCGAAGTCCGGTTCAGCTCCACAGAGAACATCGAACGTGCCGCATTGGAAGATCACGAGATGGAGTACCTCTATTCCGATGGAGACATGCATCATTTCATGAATACAGAGACCTACGATCAGATCGCGCTCGATGCCGAGACCCTCGGCGATGCGATGGACTATCTTGTTAACGGGACAAAGATCCAGGTGGAGTTCTTCGACGGCCTGCCCATCGGGGTCGAGCTCCCGCCGTCAGTCGAGCTCAAAGTCGTTGAGACCTCGCCTGAGTTGAAGGGCGCAACCGCATCAAACAGCCCAAAGCCTGCAAAGCTGGAGACCGGGGTCACCGTGCAGGTTCCGCCATTCATCAAAGAAGGTGACCGTATCCGCGTCGACCCCGCGAAGGGCGTCTATCTGGAGCGCGCGAAATAGATTTGGCCCCGCGCACAAGAATCGCTCGGCAGGCGCCTCGCGTTGAGCCGCTTTTTCCAGGAAGCCCGAAACCGGCCACAGTGGCCGGTTTCGCGCTCTTATAATCCGGATGCACCTCCTCTACAGCATCGCCCTTTCGCTGCTGTTCCTGGCTCTACTCCCTTACTTTCTCTATCAGGCCGCCAGGCACGGCAAGTACGCCGGCAGCCTTCGAGAACGGTTGGGCTTTCTTCCTTCCTCGGTCAGGAACGACGGCCGTCCGACGATCTGGGTCCACGCGGTGTCTGTCGGTGAACTGATTGCCGCTCGCCCTTTGATATCCGGCCTGAAGCGTGACATGCCGGATCACCGCATAGTCATCTCGACAACGACATTAACCGGCCAGCGCCTGGCCCGGGCATCTCGCTCCAGCGATTTCGAGGGAGTCTTCTACTTCCCTTTTGATTGGAGTCTCGTTGTGCGCCGCACGCTCGATTACGTGCGGCCCAATGTGGTGATCATAATCGAAACAGAGCTGTGGCCGAACTTTCTCCTCCAGTGCCGCCTCAGCGGCATACCGACCGTCGTCGCCAGCGGGCGGATCTCGCAGCGCTCATTTGCTCGTTACACAATCGTACGCGGATTCATCTCGCGAGTGATGGAAGATATCTCGATGCTGGCTATGCAATCGGAGGACGACGCCGAGCGCGCTCGGCTCCTCGGCGCGAAGGCCGATCGAGTACTTGTCTGCGGAAATATCAAGTACGATGTCGAAGTCGCCGCTCAGCAATCGCCTGCTCCTGGGCTGGATATCGGCCGGCGGCTCTCTATCTCCGATCAAGCCCATTTGATCGTCGCGGGAAGCACAGCCGAAGGTGAGGAAGAGATTGTCCTCGAAGCCCTGCGGATCGTTCGCAGAACCAGTGGGCTCGAGGATACTCGGCTCGTAATCGCGCCGCGCCATTCCGAGCGATTCGATGCAGTAGCGGGTCTGATCGCCCGATCGGGCTTCAAGCTCGGCAGGCGCTCGGAAGTCCCCCCGTCAGAGTACGACAATCCGATAGGCGCCCCTCCTTCCCCTTCACTTTCCAGTGACGAGAAACCGGCCAAGCCGCATCCACAGGCCGAGGTGATCCTGCTTGACTCGATAGGCGAACTTGCTGAAGTGTACAGACACGCCACGGTGGTCTTCGTCGGGGGCAGTCTCGTTGCGCGAGGCGGCCACAATATCATCGAACCCGCCGCGTACGCGAAGCCAATCGTGGTTGGGCCGAATATGGACAACTTTCGCCAGGTAGTCTCCGACTTCACCGCGGGCAACGCGCTCGTTCAAATAAGCGGCAACAGTCCCGAGACACTCGCGGCCGAGCTGATCAGCCTCCTGTCTGATGCCGCGCAGGCCGCGGCCCTGGGCGCCCGCGCGCGTGCAATTCTGGATCAGAGTCGAGGCGCGACTGAGTGCACGCTTAAGGCGATCCGAACGGTGATGAGGCACACGTGAGCGGAGATCCGACGGCAATGATCGCGAAGTCCGGGGGGTTGAGGCGCGCTCTGCTTTGGCTGCCCGCTAAACTCTACGAGTTTGCCGTGCGCTTGCGGGTCGCCGCCTACGAAACCGCATATCTCAAACCGAAGCGCCTTAACTCAATAGTCATAAGCATCGGGAACATAACTCTGGGCGGGACCGGAAAGACTCCGTTCGTAGAATACATCGCTCGCTATCTCAAGCAAGAAGGCCACTCGGTTGCGATTCTGACGCGAGGCTACTCGCGCGGTTCTCGCGGTAGAAGGGTGCTCAATGGCTCCACTTCCTCCGCTAGCAAGGAGAGCAATACGGGAGGCGCTGTCAGAGGCAGCCATGCCGGCCCGGGGCAGTCAGTCACTCAGGACGGCGCGCCGCGGCAGCTCTCCGATGGCGGCCTGGAGACGTATCGCGAGTTTGGCGACGAACCGTTGATGCTCGCCCGTGCCCTCCGGGATGTGCCCATAATCATCGACAAAGACAGATTCGGAGGCGGGGAATGGGCAGAACGCGAGACCGGCTCGCGAGTGATGATACTCGATGATGCCTACCAACACCTGGGACTGGCGCGAGATCTCAACATCCTGCTGCTCGACGCGACCGACCCATTCGGCGGGTTTGAGATGGCGCCGTTTGGCCGTTTGCGCGAGCCGCTGTATGGGCTGAAGCGGGCCGACGCAGTAATAGTCACCCGCGCACACCGTCCGTTCGATCAGGGGCAGGTTCTGACCGTTCTCAAGCTCTTCTGCGACGCGAAAGTGCCGGTCATGTACTTCCATTCCATTCTTGTGCGTCTTCGCCATCTGGCAACAGGAGAGATCTACGACGCCAGGGAATTCGTGGGCTGGAATGCCGCGCTCATGTGCGGGATCGGCAATCCAAACGCGTTCGCGGACGACGTATTGCAGATCGGCATCAACATCGTCAGCGAGAGCTTCTTTGCTGATCATCACTACTTCACTCAGGAAGAGCTGGATCGAGTCAATCGCGCCGCAGGAGAAGCCCAGGCGCATGCCATCCTGGTCACCGAGAAGGATGCCGTGCGCATGGAGGGGCTTCGGTTCGGCGATATCCCGGTATACGCGGCTCAGCTTGAAATACAGGGGGATGATGAGGTCAGGCTTAAGAGTTTGTTGTTGAGAACCGTGACAAGCAAGACTGCTAACTAAGTAGCCGACCAATGAATTCCGTATTCATCAGCCCTCAATGGCTGTTGAACGCGCGTCTCTTCTCTCTTCCAGACATCGAGTGTTCGTTAATTCGGAAACGGATCAAGCCAACCCGGCAAGTTGCAGTATGGAGCGGGACCGCTCAGCGATCGCGGCATAGTTTTCATTTTGAATGTCGCCCCGCTTGAACAGGCAACTCCCTATCGCCACGGCAAACGCCCCGGCGGCGAAGTACTCCTCGACGTTTTCCGAACTCACGCCACCGGCGGCCGCAAGCCGCACCCCGGCCATCCTCGAGGCAAGCGCGCGCATATAGTTCGCTCCGCCCATCGGCTCGGATGGAAAGACCGTTACGAGCGGCGCGCCCAGCGACCAGGCCGCGGCGACCTCCGTCGGGGTGAGTGCGCCTACTATTGAGGGAATGTGATGTCGTCGTGTGGCTTCTACGAGAGGAAGACTCGTATGCGGCATTGCCATGAACTGCGCTCCACTCTTAATTGCGCGGTCGATCTGCTCGTAGCTCATCACCGAACCCGCTCCAATGCATGCTCTATCGCCGAACTGGCGGCGCAAATCCGAGATCACGCGAAAACCGCCCGCCATCACCAGTGCGACCTCGACCAGCTTGATTCCGCCGATGATTGCGGCCTCCGCCGCTCTCAGTGCCAGCGCTGCCGATTCAGCTCGTACGACCGCGAAGACTTTTCTCTCCGAGACCAGCCTGATGAATTCAGCGTCGTTCATAAGGAACGTTACTCGTTTCTCGTTCCTCGTTTCTCGTTAAGTAGCGGCGCTCTTACCATCTCAGACTGCGATTCGAGGCCCGGAACGAGAAAACGAGTAACGAGAAACGAGCAACGAGAAACGAGTCTCATTGCCTGAGCACTACTCGAGCGGGCGCGCCGTCGCCATCTTTGATCTTCAAGGGCAGGCAGATCATGTCGTAATCGCCCGCCTCCACTTCGCGCAGATCCAGGCCTTCAATGATCACCGTTCCGGCGCTGAGCAGCGTTAGATGGGTTTCGGGCTCGGCCGCTCCGAACTTTTCGACCGACAAATAATCAATGCCCACGACCTTGATGCCGATATTGACCAGCTTGCGCGCCGCCCCGGGCGTTATGTGAACAAATTCCTCGACGAACTTCTTCTGGCCCCAGAGATATGAGTTCCGCGTCTTGAACAACACGCGCATGTCTTCGGTCAGGTCGATCTCAGCGAGCGCCTCTTCATCAATGCTGGATGCGGAGATTTCGACGACCCGCGCTCGGCCCATCAGCAGCTCGAGCGGCAGGTTATCCACTGTTACGCCGCCCTCGATGAAGTGAAAAGGCGGATCCACGTGTGTGCCGGTGTGCGAGCCGAAGGAGTAGCGGCTCAGATTAACCCTGGAATCGTTCTTTCCTATCGTCTTCCGGCGTTCGATTTTGATCGGGGGGTCGCCGGGATAAACTGCCAGATCCTTTGAGATTGGAACCGTTACATCATAAATCTTCATACCCGCTTGTCCTCTTCTTCGGACGCAATGCTAGTTCGCCCACTGATCGTTGTCAAACCTCAACCGGTTTCGGCTTGCGTCCGTTGTCTTGCAGCCACGGGAAAGTAAGGTTGTCACACTGGGGGCTTCCCTTTTTTGTTTTTGACTTTCTTCTTGCGCGTCTCCCATCGAGACTCTCGCTTCAGGTCAGCAAGAAGCCTCGACACCCTCCTCGCGTCGTTATCGTCCAGCCGGGCGCCGCCGAACCGCACCTGATTGTAGACCGCCGTAATCTCGTCAATCTGCGAAAACCCCGCCCCCTCTGCAAACTCTATGGGCGTCTGCTCGGGCTTCTTGATAAGTCCTGCCCGTGCGGCTATCGCCAGCATTTGTTCGTAGAACAGCACGGCAGATGCGCGAGGATCGCGTCCCGCGAGTCCCGAGCGCCGCCAACGCGGCAGAATGAACAGTCGGTGCCACCAGGGTCCATACCCGGTCGGCGCGTAGCGACGCCGTTTACTATACGCGACAGTAACGTAGAGTCCCGCGCTCGCCGCAACAAGGGCTGCAACCAGCGCGAGCAACTTTAGTATCGTCGCCAAATCCCATTCCCGATCAAGAATTGAGCCGGCCGCCCCTCTGAACCACCGTTTTGCGACCTCGTAGTAGTCGAGCACACGATCCTTCGTGGTGAGCAGCCGGTGCTGGAGATCCACCATCATCGACGCCTGCTCTTCACTGTCGAGAGTAACGATATAGTCGAGCCAGAAGACCTCCGCGGCTTCCATGTACTTCTTCAAGCGTGTGAGGATTCCCCCCTGGGAATAGTCGTTGATGCCGGCAGCCGGCGTCGGATCAAACTCTACCCAGGCCCTTGTGTCAGCGAAATATACTTCGACCCAGGAGTGCGCATCGCTGGCGCGCACCGTGTACAGGTCGTTCACATCGTTGTAGTCGCCCATCTGAAAGCCGTTGACAATTCGCGAGGGTATTCCAACCGTTCGCATCATCACCGCCATCGCAGTGGCAAAATACTCGCAGTGGCCCGCTTTCGCTTCAAACAGAAACTCGGCCAGTGGGTCGCGCTTGGTGAAGTTCAGGTCGAGAGTGTAGGCGAACTGCGTCTTCAGGTAGGTCTCCACCGCTTTCGCCTTGTCATACGGATTGTGGGCTTCTCGGGTGATGTTCAGAGCCAGTTGCCTGATCCGCGAATCGAGGCGAATATCGCCATTTTGGTCACCCGGCAGCTCACGGTAGATGGAGAGAATCGGTTCGGGATAAGCATCCGAGGAGTCGGCACGCAGCCTGTCTTCTCCTGGCACGCTGACGTCCGAAAGCGCGGTGTACTGGATGCGGCCCTTTACTCCCTCGCCCCAGACCGCTCTGCTGGTCCAGTCGTACTTGATTCTTGGTATCGGCCCCCGCAATCTCATCAGCCGCGCAGCACCAAACAAGGTCGCGCGTCCCGCTGTAGGTTCAAGCACAATCTTCTGCTCGAGTGGCTTCGGCTCGAGTTGATGAACGGCAACAGCCGAATCTTCGTCCAGGGCCAGCGAATAATCCCTCTCAAACTTCTCGTCATCGCGGGGATCGACGCCGCCGACCTTGAGTGTCTGCTTCAGGTCGTGTGTGTCCTGCCGCCGAGCCTTCCATGCATCACCGGTGTAGTAGTCCAGTGCGACGCCGCGCCAGCGTATGAATTTGGTCGGCTTCCTGTCGAGCCTTATTCGCATTGCGACTTTTTGGTTCTCTTTGACTTTCGCCACCTGACGGAGTTGAACTGACTCGGAAAAGCCGGTCAGCGTCTCCCCATCGGCAAGCCCGCGCGTGAGGCCGCCGCCGAACCTCGGGATCAAGAAAAAGAAGGGGAGGGTCAGGGCACCGACCATGACCAACTGTGTAAGCGACGCGCCGACGAGGTAACGGACACGCCCCCGCAGAGGACTGCTTTCGCGGGGCCGGTCATCGGCAGTCGTACGCTGCGCCGCGCGAGGCTTGTGCGCCCGATGCTTCTTTACACGCAGTATGATCTCTTCGTCTATGGGTTTAACCTCGCGTCTGGCGAGTCGTATCTCAAAAACCGCGAGCGTCGAGATAAAGAAGAATATGAATAAGCCGAGCGATACGATGAAGGTCGTGTCAAAGGTCAGACCGGCCGCCAACAGCATCTGGAAGAACGCGATCAGGTAGAGGAAGACCCAATCGCGGTCGCGCTTGTCCTGAAAGAGCTTGGCCGCCGACAGGAACAGCGTCATATGGACCAGCGCGATGACACGCGAAGTCAGATACCCGTCTATGAACACGAACGGCACGTAGGCCAGGGCGAGCAGCCGCCACATCCATTCACGCAGCCGAAAAAACTTCCATTCCCTGGTATCCGCCCGAAAGCTCAAGAACAGGGCAGTGGTGTAAAGAACGATGGAGATCAGATCCAGGGCCCCGGTCAGCGACAGCGCCGCAAAGGCCGTTGCGACCAGCGCGTACGAAGTTATTCGAAAGTAAGTATCGAAACTCATAACAACATTTCGAATTTCGAATTTCGAATTTCGAATTTTTCCCAATTTCGAAATTCGCAATTCGAAATTCGCACTTCCTCACAGGTCTTCCATAAAGACCACGTGGGCACTGCGCCAGACGTGGCCCGGGATGCTCCCTTTCCGAGCCGAGGTAATCAGAACCTTGAACCGGCGCTCGTCGGCCAGCACGGGCATTTCGTCGAGCAGCCGCCAGGCCGTACCGCGAACGCCACCCACCGCCGGCCTCTCGTCCTTTTCGATCGGAACCGGTGTCCGGGCGCGACGAAACCGTTCCAGCGACCATCTCCGCTTGCCTTCGTTTGGCTGATTCTCTGCCTCCACCGGAGTCGGCTGAAGGACAGCCAGCGATCTCAAAATCCGATAGAGGTGGTCATATCCGGAACCCGGCGGCACATCCGGTTCGGCGCTCGGAGTTATCAACTCGACGTCGGCCCGCTCCAGGATGAAGTGATTTGCAAGTGAGGCAGCCATCACTACAGCCCGCTCGAACCTGGCATCGACTCCCTGTTGGGCCATTCGCCAGGCGTCCGGGTCTGCCTGGTCGTCCGAACTTTCATCCCTGGACTGATCCATCGGGATGGGCGTCGACTCCGGAGGGGCGGCAGTATCGAAGACTATCGTCAGCCGCCACTCATCCTCACGCATGTGTTCACGCACCATCATCTCGAGAGACTTCGCAGTCGCCTTCCAATCTATGTGGCGCATGTGGTCTGACGGATGATAGCGCCTGATAGCATAGAGGTCGTCACCCGACCCGCGAGCCTGGCTTTCAATTCGCCCGGCAAGCATCGGGAGCGCGTGATAGAAATCGTCGAGCGGCTTCGGCTTCGGATAAACCAGGATCTCGCCGCTCGCGTCGATGGTACGCCACTTCTTGAAGAAGCCGGCTGGAAACTTGGTCGATACCCGAAAACCTGTTATCGGATAGCGACCGCGTATGCCGAACGTATGCTCGATCTTTTGACGGGCGCTGGCGCCCGCCGGCGCCAAAGCGAAGTAAGCAAGCTTGCCCATCTGTGGACCGGCCGAGCGAGGGTCTTTGATCACCGGGCGGCCCGGCCGCCTCCGCAAGTCCCGCTGGTCTCGCCCGCTGTGCGCGGTTCCGCTCGCCTCGTTCTCGTCGGCCTCATGCAGCTCGGATGGCCCCGACACCGCTTCAACCGAGAGACTGTAGGTGGGCAGAAAACGTTTGTGGTTGACGATAGTCACCGTGAGGTTGGCCGGCTCGCCGGCGAATATGTGATCGGGAAAACGGAGTTGCACCGATACATCCGCGAGCGAGCGCCGCGCTATCACATTCGCGGCTATCAGGAAGGAGAGCATCGCGGAGAGTATCAAATAAAGCAAATTGTTGCCCGTATTCCAGGCGGCAAATCCGATCACGACCAGAAAGACGACAAAGAGCAAACCCTCAACCGTTACTGTCGTGCGCACGGCGAACCTGAGAATGTCGAGGCGCACGTTCCGGGCGAGGCGAGGAATGATGTACAGAGCGCCAAGCAGCGCCAGCACCAGCGACACTGCCGCTGCTATCGAGGCATGTTTGATGTCATTTCTCTCGGCGGCAACCGAACTGAGCATTGCGAGGACGAAGGCCAGCCCCAGAAAAAAGACTGTTATCAGAAAATCGCGCACGGCCTGCCAGCTCATATACCACCTCTCACAGCGGCACGCTTACGGTCTTCAGTATCTCCTGGAGAGCAGCTTGAGCCTCGTCTGAACGGCGCAGTCCGGTCGAATAGCGCGAGTTCACAACTATGCGATGGGCAAAGACTGGAATGACCAGGCGCTTGATGTCGTCGGGGATCACATAGTCGCGCCCTTGAACGAAGGCCAGCGCCTGGGCGGCATGATAGAGCGCGAGGCTGCCACGCGGGCTCACTCCCAGGTCGAGTATCTCGGAGTCCCTGGTTGCTCGAACGATTCGAATCAAATAATCGATCAGCGACTCATCGACCGCTACTTCGCGCACTTCACGCTGCAGCGACAGAACGTCGTCGCTGTGCATGACCGGAGTAATGTGCGCGACCGACGAATTGAGCGACTGCTGGCGCAAGATCGTCTTCTCATCTTCGCTCCCCGGGTAACCCATGCGAAGGCGCATCATGAAGCGATCCAACTGGGACTCGGGCAATGGGTAGGTGCCGTGATGCTCGATCGGATTCTGGGTCGCCAGCACCATGAAAGGCCGCGGCAGTTGATGCGTCTCCTGCTCGATCGTTACGTGCCCTTCCGCCATCGCTTCGAGCAGCGCCGACTGGGTCTTGGGTGTCGTGCGATTGATCTCGTCAGCCAGCACTACATTGGCAAAAATCGGTCCTCGCTTAAATACAAACTCCGAGCGCTGTTGGTTGAATACTTCCAGACCCACGATATCGGTCGGCAACATGTCCGACGTGAACTGGATACGCTGAAATGAGCAGTCGAAGCTCCGCGCCAGGGCCTGGGCCAGGGTCGTCTTCCCCACTCCCGGTACGTCTTCGATCAGCAAGTGCCCGCTGGCTAACAGAGTGACCAGCGCAAGCTCGACCACATCCGTCTTACCCTTGATGACGCTTTCGATAGTTGCCTGAAGCTGTTCGCTCTTGCCTGCGGTCCTGATCACTAATAACGGCCCTCGTGCGGCGGAATGGGGAGCAAACCTAATCTAGCACAAAGAAATGCCGCCCGTGAAGGAGAGTTCCGAAGCAGGCTGGACTCGCCGGCTGCCCGCACAGCTTTATTATTGCCTCTGACAGCCGTTGGCCTTAGACTGGTACTGACGAACCGCACATTGACATCGACAAGCCCCCCCGAACTGCGGAACGAGCGACCTGTCGTTGGTTATTCGCCGTAAAGGAATCGTTATGCAGAATAGACCTGGAAAGTTTCAAAGCGAATTGGCCCGGGCATCGTCGGATCTCAAGGACCAGGAAGCGAAGCTTGAGCAGACAAGATACCTCCTGCAAGAGAAAAAGAATGAAAGGTCGGGAATCGACAGCCAGCGCCATATGCTGGAACGGACCGGGGACATAAACAGGTTAATGATGATGAAGCAGCGCGGGCTGGCGCTCGATAAGTCGATAACTGAACTGCTGATGACCGAACGCGAGAATGCAGAACGGGTGGAGTCGGCCAGGCGCTACGTGCAGGCACTGACCGCCCGCCTGGAAAAACTGCGCGAAGAGGCGGCCAGCCTCAGCGAGAAGATCTCACTGGACCAGGTGCCTGCAGAGGTATTGCCTCAGGTCAAGAGCAGCTTGCGACGCGTTCAGATGCAGATCGAAGCGCTCACAGGCGCGGAGACTTGAAATCGCGGGCTCTCGAGACGCTCCGTAATCTTCGTATGCCGCAAAACGGCGCGACCCCAAATCACACTTCATACCCTTTAGGGGGACGCAGCGCAGCTGAATTCGGCTTCTCTCCCTGAATCAAAGGCCGAATAAATCTGTAAACCGTATCGGCCACAAGCCTCGTTCCCTCTGCGTTTGGATGTATTCCATCCCCCTGATTAAGAGATGGGATGCCCGCCACGCCCTCGAGAAGGAAAGGGATCAGAACCACGCGTTGTTCCCGCGCGAGGGTTTCAAAAGCCTCGTGAACTCCCTTTCCATATTCACGGCCCGAATTGGTCGGAGCTTCCATGCCGGCGAGCAGCACCACGACTCCGCGAGCTTTGATACGCTCAATGATCTGCGCCAGATTCTTCTTCATCTCCTCAATACTCTGACCCCGAAGAATATCATTTGCTCCGAGTTCGAGTATCACTACTCTAACGTCTCCCTCGAGTGCCCAGTCGACCCGCCTTAGTCCGCCGGCGGTCGTGTCACCTGAAATGCCCGCGTTCACAACCTCGTATTGGAAGCCCTCCGCGTCGAGTCTCTTCTGCAGCAGGGCCGGGTAGCTCTCAGATCGAGAAAGGCCCAGTCCCGCGGTCAAGCTATCGCCGAACGCGACTATCTTCGGTACACTTTTGGAGGGAGAGGTTGGAGCTGAAGGCGACGCAGGAGCGACCGCGCGCGGCTGTTCCCGGCAAGCGGCAACCCCCAGACTCCCCAGAAAGATCAGGCTCAGTAGAGAAGGTTTCATGATCGAATTATACAAAGTCTCCAAGCAAGTTCCTTCCGGCGCCGAAATCCTCACGATCCTTCACTCCCTCGATCTGACAATTCCGGATGGCCAGTTCATTTCCGTCGCCGGACCGTCGGGGAGCGGCAAATCGACTCTTCTCGGACTCATCGCCGGACTTGACGCACCGAGTTCCGGTGAAATCCGAATCGACGGCACGTCCATAACGGGAATCAGCGAAGACGCTCTGGCAGAGCTTCGGGGTAAGAAAATCGGCTTCATCTTTCAATCGTTCCACCTCATCTCCTCATTGACCGCGTATGAGAACGTTCTCATACCGATGGAGATCGCGGGCGTCAAACACGCAGGTGACAGAGCCAGTCGTCTCCTTGAAGACGTCGACCTGACGGCTCGCGCGCATCACTACCCGGCTCAACTCTCCGGCGGCGAACAGCAGCGGGTCGCTATCGCCAGGGCCTTTGCCAACGACCCATCAATTCTGCTTGCAGATGAGCCGACCGGCAACCTCGATTCGAAAAACGGGCGGCACGTGTTTGATCTGATGATCGAGATCCACCGGAGGCTGGGGGCGACGCTGGTGCTGGTCACTCACGACCACGAGCTTGCATCTCTGGCCGACCGTCGCATCCTCCTTGCGGACGGCCGCGTAGCAAGCGACAGCGACTATGCGTCCATCGAACGGCAAGCGGAAGAGGCTGGCGTTGAGGCGTCGCAATTATGATATTTGTTTTTGAGATGGCCCGTCGCGAGATGCGCGCTTCGTGGCGACGCCTGTTGTTCTTCTTCATCTGCATCGCGATAGGCGTCGCCTCGATTGTGACGTTGCGCTCGATGATTCAGAACATCAATCAGGCGGTCACCGGCGAAGCTCGCTCCATACTGACGGCCGACGTTCAGGTGGATTCGGACAGGCCCTGGACCCCGGAGACGCTGGCCACCATCGAACGCATCGCCCAACCGCTGACTCACGCCAGAGCGGAAACAATCGAATCCGCCACTATGGTGCGTCCCGCTGACCCTGGAAGGGAAGGTTCGTCGATGATCGAGCTGAAGGGAATCGACCCGGGCTTTCCTTTCTACGGAGACTTCAAGCTTGCAGGAGGCGAGACGTTCAACTACAACCTCCTTCAAAACAATGGCGCTGTGGTGGCGCCGTCGCTGCTGGATCGGTTGAAGCTTAAGATCGGCGATGAAGTGAAGATAGGCGAATCGAGCTTTCAGATTCGCGGCGTGATCGACCGGGAGCCCGGGGCTGGAGGCGGTTTTCGATTGGGACCGCGCGTCTTCATCGAGCGGGCTGCAGTAGACAAGACGGGGCTCACCGGCTTCGGCAGTCGAGCCCGCAGGAAGATTCTGTTTGCGACCGAACCCGCTCAGATGGATCCGCTCGTGCAGCAATTGAAGGCCGAGCTGAAGAACACTCTGATCAATATTCGCACCTACAAAGACTCGCAGGAAAACCTGAGCGAACAACTCTCGCGGGCGGAGAACTATTTGTCGCTCACCGGCCTGGTTATCCTGGTGCTGGGGGGCATCGGAATCTCGAACGTCACCCGGGTATTTGTGGAACAGAAGAGGAAGGCGATTGCCATTCTGAAATGTCTCGGCGCGTCCGGCAGCAAGGTTACAGCGATATATCTCGCCCAGGTTCTCGCGCTTGGTTTGGCAGGCAGCCTCCTGGGAGTTGCGCTGGCCCGCGTTAGCGTTTACTTCATTCATATCTATCTGGCTGACAGGCTTCCACTGAATGTCAGCTACGGTCTTCAACCGGGCGCGGCGGCCCAGGGTATTGGAGTCGGACTCCTCATCTCGCTGCTCTTTTCGGCATTGCCGTTGCTGCGCATCCGACGCATAAAGCCAAACGTCCTTCTGCGCGATTCAGTTGAGGAAGGGAGTCGCCGAATTGATCTCCTGCGATGGGCGACCGCCGCGTCGGTTGCGGCGGGCCTAGTCCTTCTGGCTTCGTGGCAGGCGGGATCGTTGCGCGTTGGAATCTTCTTCCTGGCCGGACTCGCAGTAACGGCGACGGCGCTGAACCTGGCGGCAGGCCTTCTGATCTTTCTCCTGCGACGCGCCCGATCCGCCGGATCTTTCACCATGCGGCAGGCCATCAGCAGCCTGTACCGGCCCGGCAATCAGACTCGCGTGATCGTGATGGTCGTGGGGCTTGGAGTCTTTCTCATAATCGCGACCCAGTCGCTTCAATCGAATCTGATTCGCGAATTCGACATCGGCCGCAGCGGCAAACTCCCAAACCTGTTTCTGATCGATATTCAGAAAGACCAGCGCGACGGGGTTGCAGCGCTGGTCAAACAGGAAACCGGTGAAGATCCCCTCCTGATTCCGACAATTCGCGCTCGCATTGTGAAGATCGATGACCGCGAAGTAGATCTCGAGCAGGCTGAACCGAAACGCGACCGGGGCAGGCTGGGCCGCGAATACGTCGTCACGTACCGGCCCGGGCTGGATACCAACGAGAGAGTCATTGAAGGGAAGATGTGGGATCCGGCGCCCTCCCCTGAGCCCGAAATATCCGCCGAAGAGAGTATGCGCGGTCTGATGGGACTCGGCGTGGGCAGCACGATCACATTCGACATCCAGGGGCGCAAGATGACTGCCAGAGTCACCAGCTTCAGACACGTGGACTGGCGCAATTCGCGAACCGGATTCATGCTCGTTTTTCGCCCCGGCACCCTGGAAGACGCCCCGCAAATGCTGGTGGCCGGGATCGACGGACCGACCGGCGAGGTTGAGAAAGCTCGCTTTCAAAGAACGCTCCTGGATGGGTTCCCGAACGTCTCGGTCATTGATGTGAGCGACATCGTCCGCAGTGTAATGCGGATTGTGAATACGGTCACCCTCGCGGTCTCGTTCATCGGGCTTTTCGTCTTTTTAAGCGGAGCGCTGATCCTGGTTGGGTCGATTGCGATGACCAAATTTCAACGCATCTACGAAGCGGCCGTGTTGAAGACTCTCGGGGCGAAGCGAAAGATGCTTATGATGATTCTCCTTGTAGAGTATGCGCTGTTGGGCCTGGTGTCGGGAATCATCGGCTCGGTGGCGGCTGCGGGCCTCTGTTATGCCACTTCGAAGTGGGTCTTCGAAATACCGTGGGCCTTCACGCCGGCCATCAATGCGGTAGGCATACTTGGGACGATAGCGCTGGTGATGATTGTAGGTGCAGTTTCGACGCTGGATGTCCTCTCGAAGAAGCCGCTGTCGATTCTCCGGTCCCAATGAAACCCCGGCGCCCGAAGAGCTATCCGCAGATGTCGCAGATTCGCAGATGCGATGACAGATGGTACCTCACGGCGTTTGAAGTCGTCCTTTGTCGTGGTTGTTCGTCTGCGTTACCTGCGCAATCTGTGGACGAGCGAGGACACTGTCTGACAAGGGGAAAGGCCCTGACCAAAATGGACAGAGCCTTTCCTGTTTGAAACGAAAGCTGAACGTTCTTTCTTAGAATCCGCCCATGCCACCGCCGCCCGGCATCTGCGGCGCTTCCTTCTCGGCCTCAGGAATCTCAGAGACAATCGCCTCAGTCGTGAGCAGCAGTCCTGCGATCGATGCCGCGTTCTGCAAAGCGGAGCGCGTCACCTTCGTCGGATCTACCACACCCATCTTGAGCATGTCCCCGTACTCCTCAGACTCGGCGTTGAACCCGAAGTTCGGGCTGTTGTTAGCCCTTACTTTTTCAACTACTACCGCGCCTTCGAATCCGGCATTCTGCACGATCTGCCTGAGCGGCTCTTCGAGGGCTCGCCGCACGATCCCAACGCCGATGTTCTCGTCGTCGTGGTCGAGCACGAAACCTTCAAGCACCTTTTGAGCTCGAATGAATGCTACGCCGCCGCCCGGGACGATCCCCTCTTCAACTGCGGCCTTCGTCGCGTGCATCGCGTCTTCGACTCGCGCCTTCTTCTCTTTCAGCTCGGTCTCGGTCGCGGCGCCAACCTTGATGACCGCCACTCCACCGACCAGCTTCGCAAGCCGCTCCTGGAGTTTCTCACGGTCGTAATCGCTGGTCGTCTCCTCGATCTGAGCTCGAATCTGGCGAACCCGTCCCTCGATTTCGGAAGGCTTGCCGGCTCCTTCGACGATCGTTGTGTTGTCCTTGTCGACGACGATCTTCTTGCCGCGTCCCAGGTCCGTGAGCTGAATGCTCTCGAGCTTGATGCCGAGGTCTTCGGTGATTGCCTGGCCGCCGGTCAGGATCGCGATGTCCTGAAGCATGGCCTTGCGGCGATCGCCGAATCCCGGAGCCTTGACGGCACAAACCTGCAGGGTGCCGCGAAGCTTGTTCACCACCAGAGTCGCTAGCGCTTCGCCCTCTACGTCTTCAGCGATGATCAGCAGAGGCTTGCCCTGGCGAGCGACTTGCTCGAGCAGCGGCAGCAGGTCCTTCATCGACGAGATCTTCTTTTCGTGGATCAGAATGAGCGCGTCTTCGAGCACCGCTTCCATCCTCTCCGGATCGGTCACGAAGTAGGGCGAAAGATAACCGCGGTCAAACTGCATACCCTCGACCACGTCGAGCGAGGTCTCGAGCGTTCGGGCCTCTTCGACGGTGATCACGCCGTCCTTGCCGACCTTGGCCATCGCTTCGGCGATGAGCTGGCCGATGTTGGCGTCGCCGTTAGCCGAGATGGTTCCGACCTGGGCGATTGCGTCACCCTTGACGGGTTTCGACAAACGCTGAATCTCCTCGACCGCCTTTTGGACGGCCTTGTCGATCCCACGCTTCAAAGCCATCGGGCTTGCACCCGCGGCGACGGTCTTCACGCCTTCGCGAAAGATCGCCTGAGCGAGTACGGTTGCTGTGGTGGTGCCGTCGCCTGCGATGTCGGAGGTCTTGGAAGCAACCTCGCGGACCATCTGGGCTCCGGTGTTCTCCAACTTATTTTCGAGTTCGATTTCCTTGGCGACGGTGACTCCGTCCTTAGTGATTGTGGGCGAGCCGAACTTCTTCTCGATTACGACGTTGCGCCCTTTGGGTCCAAGCGTCACCTTTACTGCGTCGGCCAGACGGTTGACCCCCGCCAGAAGATTGCGGCGAGACTCTTCGCCGTATGCGATCTGTTTAGCCATTTTCTTCGTCTCCTAGTTAAGAATTACTATTTGCCCTTGCCTTTTGCCTTCGAGATCTCGGCTCTCTCGATCACACCGAGGATGTCGTCCTCACGCATGATCAAGTACTCTTCGTCGTCGAGCTTGACTTCGTTGCCCGCGTACTTGCCGAAGAGAACCCGATCGCCCTCCTGCACGTCCAGCGGGATGTACTCGCCGGTGGATTCCTTCTTCTTGCCCTTGCCGACGGCGATGACCTCGCCCTCTTGAGGTTTCTCTTTTGCGCTATCCGGGATGATGATCCCCCCGCGAATTTGAGCCTGCTCCTCAATTCGCCTGATGATCACTCGGTCGTGGAGCGGTCGTATGTTTGCCATGTCTGTCTTTCATTCTCCTTTCTTACTGTTGAAGGCATTAAAAGCCTAAAAGTGCGGGCGCTCAACATTAGCACTCTAAGTTCGAGACTGCCAATTATATTTAGCGAGGGGGGTTGTGTCAAACAGAAATGATGGCTACCGGCGGCTGGCAGCCTGTGCCTGAACGGCGGTGATGGCCACCGCGTCGCGGATGTCCTCGGCCTTGCAGCCGCGCGACAGGTCATTAGCGGGCCGCGCCAGCCCTTGCAGGATCGGTCCGATTGCTGTCGCGCCGCCCAGCCTTTCGACCAGCTTGTAGGCGATGTTGCCCGCTTCGAGATTGGGAAAGATCAGAGTGTTGGCCCGGCCTGCAACGGGGCTTCCGGGAGCTTTGCTCTCCGCAACTGCTGCGACGAGCGCCGCGTCAGCCTGCAGTTCGCCATCGACAACCAACTCCGGCGCCCGCGCCCGTGCGGTTCGCGTAGCTTCGATGACTTTATCGGCCAGGGGCGAGACTGCGCTGCCTTTCGTGGAAAAGGAGAGCATCGCGACCCGCGGCTCAGTCTCGAGCACCATACGCGCCGAATCGGCTGACGCAATTGCTATCTCCGCAAGCTCTGAAGCAGTCGGTTCGATTACGACACCGCAGTCAGCAAATATGAACGCGCCCTGCGCTCCCAGATCGACTGAAGGCACAATGACAAAGAAGCTGGATACCGTCTTAAAGCCGGGCTTTGGGCCTATGCACCTCAGCGCCGCGCTCACTGTGTGAGCAGTCGTATGCAACGCGCCTGAGACGCTGCCGTCCGCCCGACCCTCGCGCACCAGCATATTCGCAAAGTAGAGCGGGTCATCCATCTGGCGGCGGGCTTCGTCGAGGGTCACCCCTTTGGCGCGTCGCACCTCATAGTAGGCTGCCGCAAGGTGGTCCCGGTCGGGTGAGCGTCTGTTATCAACGACCGTCACTCCGGTCAGAGCACAGCCCATCTGTGACGCGGTATCCCGAATGATCTCCTCGATACCAATCAGCGTCACGTGTGCTATCCGCTGGCCGATGATGAGGGACGCGGCGGCGATTGTGCGCCGATCCTCGCCTTCGGCCAAGACAATATGTTTCGGGTCGGCAGCGGCGCGCGAGCGCATTCGTTCGAGTACTTGCATAGCGAGCACAACCAAAGTCGGAAGCGGCATTGTAACAGGATCCAGGATCCAGGATCCAGGATCCAGGATTTAGGATTTAGGATTTAGGATTTAGGATTATCAGGATTGAGGATTTGAGGATTTGGGATTCAGGATAATTCAGGATTCTGATTCGGGATTTCGGTTAGGTTTAGGATCCTACCTAAATCCTAGATCCTAAATCCTAGATCATAGATTTACCACGGCGCCTGTGTCTTGGAACTGAGTCTTGAGCCGCGCATGAACTCTCCCCTGCTCACGCACTACTTTCACTCGAGTAAACCCCAGGCGCCGTGGATCCCTAAGAACTTGTCGCCGGCTAGTCGCCTCCATGCGTCCCGCCGGACCGTGGAGTCGCTTCGCCGAGGAGTATGTCGCTCAAAGCGAGTCCTTCACGGCGATCTATGTCGCGTTCGAGAGTCTTTATCAACTCACGCTGTTGTTGAATCCGCGCCGAGACTTTAGCCAGATCGGCTTCGTGAGAGTTCTGAAGCTGCGACTCGATGCTGACCAACTGCGCCTTCAGCGTCTCGCTCTGATGGCGCTCGCTGTCCGCGATCATTGCGTTGACTATCGTCTGGACCTCGGCGGCGCTTATCAGATCCGCCTTGCCGTCAGCAGGAATCGGTTGCACAACTCCCCTATTGAAGAGGCTCACCCTCATTGAGAATCCGTTCGGGCCAACACTGACGCTCGTCCCCATCACCGCGAGTATGAGCATCGCGACCGCGACTCCTCCGAATGCCTTAACCCAGACTGGAGTAACCGTGAACAGCTCCTTCAGCAAGGCTAGCATCGAACGCGTTCGCGCGGCCGTGTCTTTAGTTACGATGTAGACCTCGGGCAGTTCATCCACCTGCCATTGCTGCAGCATTCCGCGAACACGCTCGAAGGCCGTCAGTTCTTCCGCACATATGCTGCAGGACTTGAGGTGCTCCTCGACTCGCCGCCGTTCTTCAGGCGAGGCCTCGTTGTAGAGATGCGAAACCAGCGCCTCGTGCATGTCGCAATTTGGAGTCTTGTTTAGATCAGTCATTTTACTACCGCTCACTTCCTTGAGGAGGTTCCTGTATGCCTCGGCCGTTTGAGAGACGGCCGAGGCTCCCACTGTCAATTCTTCACACAGCTCCGCGGAGGTGTCCCAGCCTCTTTCTCATTTCCGCCAGCCCGGTGTACATGCGGGTCTTCACGGTTGATATCGGAATGCCGAGGATCTCCGCGATCTCTGAAAACTTCAGCCCTTCGTACTCCTTCATTACTATCACCTGGCGCATCTCGGCGGGCAGTCCTCCAAGGGCTCGGCGTACCTGTGTCGCGACCTGTTTCTGCTGCAGATGCCCGGCAAGATCAACGCTCTCATCTGCCAGCTCAAACCCGCTGGCTTCTCGTTCTTCTTCCAGCGAAAAGGTTACTTTCGAGCGACTCCTGAGCCGGGTGTTGCAGATATTGAGGGCGATGCGATAAATCCAGGACGAAAACTTCGCTTCGCCTCGAAACTTTGGGAGGTTGCGATAAGCCGAAAGAAACGTCTCTTGTGTCGCGTCCTTGGCGTCCTCGTCGCGGCCGAGCATGCGAAGAGTGAGCCCATAAATCTGCCGCTCCCAGCGTCGCACCAGAAAGTTGAATGCTTCCGGTTCGCCGCCGAGCGTGCGCTCGATGATTTGAGTATCGCTCAATTCCAAATTCTTCTCGCGCCAGCAATCCTCAGATAGACACCCCCATCCCCATCCGTCTCGGTAGTATAGACTGAGGAAGCGGCGCAAAAGTCGGAAAATCTCCCATTGCAGGCCCTGGGATCCTCCGAAGGTCGGGGATGCAAGCTCATCTGGCGGCCGGAGTCCGGCTCGCCTATAATCTGGCTTTCCTCAAGTTGCTGGAACACAAATACGCGAGAAGAGGTAAGCAGACGTTGTCATTCAAGCCCGTGCTAGAGGAATTGGTTTCGAGCGTAGAAGGGGCAGAAGGCGCGATCTTTCTCGAAGTCGACGGGGAGGCGGTTGAATGGTATGCCCCGGGCGACGGCGACCGACTTCGGTTGAGAGCGGCCTACATAGCCGTCGTGCTTCAGGCTTCACGGGCGCTGGCGAAACATTTGAACATCGGAACCACAAGGCAGATGCTCCTTGCGTACGAGGGAGCTAAGTTCATCATCGAGGAGTTGGGATCCGGTTATTTTCTGGCATTGGAGGTGAGCGTTTCTACGAACGTAGCCTGGGCGCGATATCGGATGCAGCCGGCGGTTGCCAGCCTTCGCGCCGAGATTCTCGCATGAACTCGCGCGCACCTCGAATCTAACGATGACGGGTAAGTTCTATGTCGATTCGCACAGGAACACGGAACAGCGTAATGGGAACGCCATTGATGGAAGCCGGCCGGAACCTGGCGCGCTTCAAGGCGTCGATAGCCGACTCGGTCATGTAATCCACCTGGTTCTTTATCTCGATGTCAGTGATGGTACCGTCTGCTCGGAAGGTCGCCATCACTACCACCGTCCCGCTGCTCTTGTTCGCTTGCGCTTCTGGAGTCACGACCGGCGTCGGCCGATATATCCAGGAGAATGGAACGTAGCCGGCCGGTTTCGGCACATTGAAATAAAGGGAGGCGATCGCAGTCCCCTTGCCGTCGAGTGTTCCGGCTTTGCCGTTATTCGTGCCCGCTCCTTGCCCGGGGCCAACCCCAGATCCCGTTCCGCTGCCTACGCCACTCCCCTTCTTGTTACCAATGCCTTCACCTTCGCCCTGTCCGGCAGACAACGGTCCCTGCCGGCCGTTGGGATCACCCGGGACCGTTTCCGGCGGAGGGGGCGGTGCTTCTGGTCCCTGGACGTTAGGAGTTATGGCGAGCGTAGCGTTTTCAGTCAACGGAGCATTGGGCTTGATTATGGGAGGAGTGGGTAATACCAGAGGCGGGCCGCCATTCGAGGCCGGTGTCTCCGAGTGATTGCCTCCCCCGCCACCTCCCTGTAGCGGGGAACCATCCGGTAAGTCGTTGGCTTTCGGTGCGTCGGGTGACTTCAGCTCAAACTTGGGGAACGTCACGTGGTAATCGGGATCGTTCTGCTTCGGCGGGGCAAGTACTCGATGCCAGCCTGCGATAATCATCACAGTAAGCAGCACCGAATGTGCCACCAGCGCGCAGCCCAGGCCGACGTAGACGAGTCGCCGCCGCTTCTGGTCCCTGGTATCGGCGGGGGAAACCAGATCGCGCACGAAGCCTCTGGGATCGTGAAAAAGGTCGTTTGCCGCACGAGAAAGCTCTTCGCCCAACCTCACCAGCAGCCCTTTCTGCTCGATAAGACAAAAGGGCGAGGTAGCTGTGCGCTCACTCGCTTTTGGAAACTCTCTTGTTATCACGGAAGCCATCTCGGGTAAGGTGTCCAGGCGGCAGGGGAAAAGGAATCTCGTGAGGGCTGCAAGCGTGCCAGCCCTCACGGTCGTTAATAAACGCTATCTGAGATTGAACTCGATCTCGATCGGCTGCCAGTACGCGACCGGCTGTCCGCCCTTCATAGCCGGCTTGAACCGTATCTGATAGGCTGCCCGTATCGCTTCTTCGTTCAGCCCGTCGGCCAGGCCTCTCGTGATCTTTACCTGCTTCACTGATCCGTCGGAACCCACCAACAGCCGCGCGACCACCACTCCCTGAATCTTGTTCTTGCGCGCCTCTTCGGTGTAGTTTGGCCGCGGACGATTGAGCATGACCGGCCTCATATCGACGCTGGTTGCGGGCGCTCCGTTTCCGCCTCCGAGCCCGAAGTCACCGCCTCCCATATTGCCGCCTCTGCCGGGACCCACTCCGGTTCCATCACCCGAACCGACACCACCGCCCTTGCCGGTTCCTATGCCGGAGCCCGAACCCGGACCATCGGAAGGTGGTCCCTGCACTCCGGTCGGCAGTCCGGTAACGGCCAGATCATCGCGGGGTTTCTCGAGTCGCGGATCAACCTGCACTGTCTCCATGACGGGTAGCACTGGAGGCGTGAGGGTTGGTCTGGTTGTCGGCGCTATGATTGGAGGCGCCAATGAAAACTTAGGTAGCTGCCCCTGGGAAGGTGGCGTGGGTTGGTTGAGTCCACCGCCTCCACCACCTCCGGCCTTCTTGTTAACCTTAGGCAAA
>DASYSA010000077.1:0-4361 GCA_036003885.1 Blastocatellia bacterium
GCGAGCGACCTCATGGTTATCAACATGAATCGTGTGTGGTCAAGCCTGACCTATCTCGTGCGCGGTATCGACGCAGGGCCCTACTGGGACAATGTTCAGGCGATCGCCAATCGCATCGACCAGGTTTTGCATCGTGGGAACAGTTCTAACGCGACAGTGAGCATGTACGGCATCAGGCGCATCGAGAGCTTTACGGACGAGACGTTGGAGCAAAATCAACTGTACGTCCACGCGGGTGGAATCTATGAGCTCTACGCACAGGCGCTATAGCTGGCGCCACTCTGGAAAGGATCCCTGTAGACGAATCAAGATCTCGCTGTTGAGGCTTCGATGGTGTGTCGTTGCCGATGCTTGCAGCTTGAGCTTGAGTTCGGGTGGGATTCTGAGTGGGTACGGTTTCCAAGCATATTTCGGTTTGCCGGGTGAAGTTTGCACGCCATGATGGTATGCATTGGACCGGATTACATCCCCTTTTGGAAGTAGAATCACACCATGCCTGAACGCTCTGTTGTCTCGCAGGCGATTCAGATCGGCGTCGAGACCACGGCAGGAACGGCGGTCTCCGCCTCCAAGCTTCTCAACTCGCTCGCCTTCGAGCCGGGGGTGGAGTTCGAGTCGACCGTGTTCCGCCCGATGGGCCAGAAATATCCGAGCATGGTTGTTCCCAACAGAGAGTGGATGACGTGGGGAATTTCGGGGCCTGCCGCCTACGGCGAGATCGTTTATCCGCTCAACTCCGTTCTCGTCGCTTCGACTGCGTCGACCTCGGACACGTCAGCGAAGATCTGGACGTTCACGCCGGCTGCTCGAACAGAGGACACGGTCAAGACATTTACGATTGAGCAGGGGAGCTCGGTCAGGGCGCATAAGGCCGCCTATCTGCTCGTCCAGGATTACAACCTCGAATTCACTCGAGCTGGAATCGCCCAGTCGGGCACGGCCATCTCGCAGCGTCTTACTGACGGGATCACGATGACTGGCTCTCCGACAGCAGTCGAGGAAAAGCCCATCATCCCCACCCACGTCGATTGCTTTATCGACTCGACTTCGGCGGGCCTGGGCGGAACGAAGATGACTAGGGCCTTCCGCGTTGCCCTCAACATCGGCAACCGCTTCGGGCCGGTGTGGCCGCTGGACTCGACGGCGCCTTCGTACTCGTCGCATGTGGAGACGGAGCCTACGGTCCAGTGTGAGGTCAGGCTGGAATCGGATGCGACTGGCATGGGCTTCTTGACGAATGCTCGGGCCGGCGACACGCGCTTCCTGCGTCTGAGGGCGACCTCGACTGAGCTCGCCGGCGCCGCCACTCTCTTCTACGAGGCTCGCTTTGACATGGCCATGAAGATCGAGGCTGTCTCTTCTCCCGTCGAGGACGAGGACGGGGTGGCAGTGGTCAACTACACGGGCCGGATCGTCTACGATGTCACGTGGACGAAGGCTTTGGAGGCTCGTGTGATTAACAAGGTTTCGGCGCTCTGATGGCCAAGTCCGATCTCTTTGAGCAGGCGCAGGCGGCGGGGCTCGTTGCCAGCGATGCGAGTGCGGATGATTACACCGTTGCGCAGCTTGAGGCGCTTCTGGCTGGCGACGTGCCCGCCTGGGAAGGTTCACTGTCCGACAAGCCGTTCATGCCTGCTCCTGACGGCCACGACGTGATGAAGAACGCTTTGGAGGGCAAGTGACGACTTTTGCGGACATTCTCGGGGCTTCTCGTAAGGTCGTTGCCGAGGGTGGATTGGAGCTTTTCTATCGTCCTGCGGTTGTTACGCCTGCGCTGCTTGCTCGTGTTTTGGCTATGGATAAAGCTGAACCTCTTGAGCAATTGCAGGTCTATCGCGATCTCATCCCGCTCGTTATCGAATCTTGGGATCTGGTCAATGAGGAAGATCCTGTTCCTTTGACTGCTGAGGGGATTGACTCAGTCCCGCTTGCAATTTTGGACATTGCCTTTAGCGCGGTCATGGATGATCGCGAGGCAAGGGCGAGCGAAGAGGGAAAAGGCTCAGACGCATCTACGGACGCGAGGCCATCGGCCTCTATGACCCAGAGTTCCACGGAGAGCCACCAGAATGGCACCGACTCATCCAAGCCGCTCGCTTCTATCACATCGGTCCCTGGGAACTCTTAGAGAAGCCGTTCGTTTACGTTGAGTGGGCCGAGGCGGTTATGAGCGCTGAGGCTGAGGCACATCGAATGGAAGCAGCTATGACCCCTGGGGGGATGGGCTAGATGGCGACCGAGGTTGCCAGGCTCAAAGCCTATTTGGATGCAGATGATCGAGGTTTCCATCGCGTTGTCAATCGTGCTGACTCAACGATGCACAAGGTGGGGCGTTCTATCGGTCTTGCTGCTGCTGCCGCCGGGGCTGCTGTTGGAGTGGGTCTTGGTATCGCGGCCAAGGTTGGTTTTGATGAATTCAAACAGGGGGCTCTCTCAGCGGCCCAGACCAATGCTGTGCTTAAGTCGACTGGCGGTATCGCCAACGTGACGAGAAAGCATGTCGAGAGGCTTGGCAAGACGATGATGAATCTTTCCGGCATCGATGATGAGGTTGTCAAGAGCGGCGAAAACATCTTGCTCACCTTCCGGGGGATTCGTAACGAGACCGGGAAGGGTAACGACATCTTCGATCAGGCTACGAAGGCAACACTCGACCTCTCGGTTGCAATGGGAAAGGACATGACCTCGAGCGCAGTCCTTGTCGGGAAAGCGCTGCAGGATCCTATTCGCGGCCTGGGCGCTCTTCGCCGAGTCGGTATTCAGTTCACTGTTGCCCAGGAAGAGCAAATCAAGAAGATGGTTGAGTCGGGTCACGTCATGGCCGCTCAGAAGATGATTTTGGCCGAGCTCAACAAGGAGTTTGGCGGATCAGCCGTGGCGATGGGAAAGACGTTGCCTGGTGCCATATCTCGGCTGCGCGAGCAGTTCAAGAATTTCCTCGGTGATCTCGTCAGCCGCGTTGAGCCGGCAGTTTCCAGATTCCTCGACAGGTTCACTCGCGCCAGGGGTTTTACGGCCAAGTTGCATGTTGTCTGGATCGGGCTTAGGCAAGCTGCTCGCGATCTGTATAAGAACATTCGCATAGCTCTTTTCGGGGAGACCACTCGGAGGCCAATTCAGTTGCCGAGCGGAAAGATTCTTGAGTGGGATACGCGCTCATCTCAAGGTCTTGTTGACGCGATCTCTAAGGGAATTCAGTCTGTCGATTGGCGAAACGTTGCCAAGGTAATGGCAGGAGGGTTCGGGTCCGCGTTTGGTGATGCCGTCAAGAAATTCGTATCGGTCAAGTTCACCGCCAAGGATTTCGTGCGATTGATCGGTCTCGACCCTGATCACGATTACGGTGCTGATCTGGATAAGTGGCTTCGCGAACAGCTCGGGCGTTTTCTCGCCAGCTTCAAGCCCGACTGGGGCGGGCTCTCCAAACTCGGACCACCGCCATTTCTCAATGAAGCGAAGCGGGCCTTTCATTCATTCACGAACTGGATCAGCGGTAGCTTTGCACCTGCGCTCAAGTCTGCTGTGATTGGAGCGTTTGCCCCTCTTCCGGTAGCTGTTTTGCAGAAGCTGGCCCAAGTCGGTGGGGTTATTGTCAGGCAGCTTTCTAGCTGGGTGGGGAGTGCGCGCAGGGGGGCAGGACGTGTCGTGTCGGGGATCGTGAGTGCCTTTTCCTCCCTTCCCGGCCGGCTTGCGGGGTTGATGCGCGCAGCGCTAAACGCCGTCATCAGGATCTGGAACAACCTTCGTATTCCGGGCTTTCATGTGGGGCTTCCTGGGCCTGTGCCTGACCTCAACTTCGGCGGTTTTGATCTTCCGAACATTCCCGAAGTTGCGAGGGGTGGCATCGTCAGGGCGCGTCCTGGCGGGACGCTTCTGCGTGCTGGAGAAGGCGGGCTTGACGAGGCGATCATTCCGCTTCGTAGGGGGGCTGCGTTGGCAGGAAATATCACGGTCAACTACTACGCCGGTGTCTTCGTACGCGAGAGCCAAGCAGCCCAGGACATCCAGAGGATCCTCGAGAAGAACAAGCGCCGTGGCGGTCGCTAGATGGCCGACTATCCGCAGGTCATCACAGAGTTTGCGTACACGACAGACCCAGCAGCTTCTATCCCTGTCTGGGAAGCTGAATCGGCTTATGTGAAGTCAAGCAGCATTTCACGCGGGCGTGATTCCGAGCTCGATGAGATGCAGCCCGGAACCTGCGCGGATGTGCTGCGCAACACCACGAGGCGCTTTGATCCCACCTACTCCTCGGGGCCGCACTTCAACTATTTGCTTCCTATGAGAAGAGAGCGAAAATACGTCAGCGGTCCCCTTCTGGGTGTCGAGTTCTATGGGGACTTCGAGACTGCGAACACTGA
>DASYSA010000078.1:0-8997 GCA_036003885.1 Blastocatellia bacterium
TGGTTGCGGGGGCGGGATTTGAACCCGCGACCTTTGGGTTATGAGCCCAACGAGCTACCAGACTGCTCCACCCCGCGATATCTCTTCCGAATGACCGCCTTCAATCCACCCGATCAATTCGAAGCCTGAGTATAGCGATCCCCAATTCGCGGTGTCAAGCTTGCCCTTACATTATCGCTCGCTCCAATCTTTACTATCGCCGCGCTTGATTCGTCTGCTTCTTCTCCGATCCTTATTACAACATCTCCGGGCCTGACGAAGCCCAGTCTC
Organism: Blastocatellia bacterium; assembly: GCA_036003885.1. Lineage (GTDB taxonomy): Bacteria > Acidobacteriota > Blastocatellia > UBA7656 > UBA7656 > DASYSA01. Next base: position 271 of record DASYSA010000078.1, read on the forward strand.
TCGCGTGCCATCGCCTCGATCATTCTCGGGTCGCTCTTCAGCTGCTCAACCTCGCGCGCGAGCCTCTCATTTACTCGCTTTAGCTCCGCCACGCGGTCAGCCGCCGATTGATGCCGCAGCATGGCGCCGGCCAACTCCCCATGCGCGCGATAGTAAACCGATACGCAAAGGCCCGTCGCGGCCAGGATCACCGCACACACCAGAGCGTCTATCATCCGGCGAACTCTGGACCTGCGTCTCGCAAGCGCCCTTAACCGCGTAGTCGCCGGCGCTGCACTCGCTTCGTCAACCCAGAATGTATTTGCGACCTGACCCAAGTAGCACCTCCAAATCTTGTTCGGTTGGAGCCTCAGCATAGATGCGTACCAGCGGTTCAGTTCCCGAAGGTCGCATAAGAACCCAGGATCCATCCTCCAGAATAAACTTCGCCCCATCCACTCGATTGATCGATGTGACCCTGCGGCCTCCAAACTCCTTTGGCTCTCTCTCCAGTTTGCTCGCTAACCCTCGTTGCAATTGCTCGGTCAGCTTCACTCCGATTCTACCACTCACCAGCTTGCCCACTCGAGCATAAACCTGGTTCAACATTTCACCAAGCGAAGTTTTGCGGCTGGCTATCATCTCAGCCACCAACAGGCACGCCAGGATTCCATCCTTCTCGGGCAAGTGCCCGCGGATTGAAAGTCCCGCGCTCTCCTCACCGCCAATCCCGATCTTATCCTCATCGATCAACTGCCCAATGTACTTGAAACCCACAGGAGTCTCGATAACTTCGATGCCTCGCTGCTTCGCCACGCGATCCACCATGTGAGTCGTGGAAACAGTGCGCGCAACCGCATCGCTCCATCCGCGCGATTCGGCCAGGTAGTCGACAAGCAGCGTGATGATCAGATTCGGCGCGATGAATGTGCCATCCCGATCGATAATCCCGAAGCGGTCCGAGTCTCCATCCGTTGATAATCCCAGATCGTAGCCTCCGCTCAGAACCTCCTGTCGCAACTCGCCAAGGTTTTCGACCTCTGGCGCGGGGCTGTGGCCGCCGAAGTAGACGTCGCGCCAATCGTGCAGAGTCTTCACCTCGCAGTTCGCATCAACCAGAGCCTTGTTCAGGTAGCCGCGGCCCGTTCCCCAGAGGGGGTCGTAAGCGATGCGTAACCCTGCGGCGGCAATCGCTCCCAGGTTGATCTTCGTCGCAAGGTCTTTCAAATAGTCGTCCACCAGCGAGGTTTGATTGATGCTCGTGTCGGGGGGAGCAGACCTGGAGAAGTCGCGGCCTTCGAGTGCTCGTAACTCGTCCTCAATTGCCCCCGTTACTTCGGGTAGGGCAGGAGCGCCATCCGAAGTGGAGAACTTCATCCCGCAGTACTGCGGCGGATTGTGGCTGGCGGTGAAATTAATTGCGCCTGCAGCTTTGCGCGCGCGGACCGCGTAAGAGATCGTTGGCGTCGGTGTTGGGTGATCGCACAGCAAGGGCCTGAGCCCATCAATAGAGAGCAAGCGTGTTGACTCGGCTGCGAAGACCTCGGCCATGAATCTCGTGTCGTAACCGACGATCACTTCCGGAGATGACTCATTGGCTTTGAGCCAGTTTGATATCGCCTGTGTTACGCGCCGAACGGCCACGAAAGTGAATTCGTCGGCGATGATCGCGCGCCAACCGGAAGTGCCGAACTTTATCATTACTGAATGCTACTGAAATATCGCGGCTCTCGAACTAGAGGCCGTCAAGAATTCCTGCTCAAACGACATCCGAGTGCGGGGACTTTAGCCCAGAGTGAGGATGGGCTAGCTGACAGGTTTGGACTTTACCACGTCTCCGCCATCAGCGCAACAAATTTCTTTTTGATACACTTCGAGCCTCAACGTTGATGTTATACATCAACGGAGCGTTCTGAGTTTCGCCTTCCGTGGTTGGCGTTCCGCGTTTTGATTAGTTAGCGGGACGTTATCCGTGGGTATGCGGCTGGACTGTTGGGAGTCGCCACTCCTGCCACGTCCCCTGTTTCTCGTTTCATCGTTTCTTGTCTGTCGCAAGGAAAAGTGCGGAAGGCGATTGCGGCTCAGACCGCTTCGGATTATTCTTCTCACGCGCTTCATGTGAGCGTGGGTTCACTTCGAAAAGGCGGAGGATCTCAGGGTTCTCCTGGTGGCGCGTCTGTCGGCCGTATCAATACTCGTACGGTGTGCTCAAATGCAGATCGAGCCACAGAAATGCCGGGGCGAGACGAGCCAATGAGCTTTCATTCTGTTCTCCGTCTCCGCCTCAGGGTCTGTCAGCAAACTGCTAATTAAGAGTAATGGAGGTCTACCGCATTGTCGGATTATGTGAGGAGCGTAGTTGAACATCTGAAAGGCGAGGTTGGCAAAGCCATAGTCGGACAGGATCAAGTGCTTGACCAGGTGTTGATTGCACTGTTGAGCGAGGGCCATGCGTTGATCGAGGGCGTGCCCGGCACGGCCAAGACGTTACTGGTGAAGGTCCTGGCTCGAGCGATGGGGGCGGGCTTTGGCCGCATTCAATTCACGCCTGATTTGATGCCTGCGGACGTCACGGGAACCAACATCTTCAATATGGCAACGTCCACCTTCAGTCTCCGGCATGGCCCCATCTTCACCGATCTGCTGCTGGCAGATGAGATCAACCGCACTCCGCCAAAAACTCAGGCTGCGCTGCTCGAGGCTATGGAAGAGCGGCAGGTGACCATCGACGGCGATGGGTACAAGCTGTCACCACTTTTCACCGTGCTGGCAACGCAGAACCCGATCGAGTACGAAGGGACGTACCCACTGCCCGAGGCTCAGATGGATCGCTTCATGATGAAGATACTGGTTAACTATCCGAGTCGTGATGAGGAACTGCGAGTGGTGGGCAACTGGAATACGGGATTCAACTCGAGGCGGCTCGAGGACATTGATATACGTCCGATTCCCGATCCGGCTGCCATATCCGAATGTAGATCGCGAGTCCGTGCCGTGACCGTCGAGGACGGGATACTCGCCTACATCGTCGAGATTGTGCGCAGGACTCGTGAGGCGATCAACATCTCCTGGGGTGCGAGTCCTCGCGCCTCCGTTGCGCTGTTGCTCTGTTCCAAGTCGCTGGCGTCGATTCGGGGCCGGACCTTCGTCACGCCGGATGACGTCAAGGAGATCGCCAAACCCGCGTTACGCCATCGAATAGTGTTGCGCTCCGAGGCCGAGATCGAGGGGACCTCCCCTGACCAGGTGCTCGACGAGGTGCTTGCCGGAATCGAAGTGCCGCGGTAGCAGTGAATCAATATGGCGTTGAGATATCGTTTGTTAGTGGTTGTCCTGCTGTCGATTGCTGCTGTTGCGGCGGGCGCCTCGCCTTGTTCTCGTGCGATCGGTCCAACCGAAGTGCGATCCCAGCTGATGGCGCTCGATTTGCTGATCCGAGGCGGGCAAGTGCTGGATGGGTCCGGCGCGTCAGCGGTCTCCGCAGATATTGGAATCCGTGACGACCGAATCGTCTTTGTTGGCGACGCCGCAAAGGCCAGGCTGACGGCAGTCCGAACCGTTGACGCAAGCGGCTTGATTGTAGCGCCGGGATTCATCGATCCTCACACGCACACCCTCGAAGACCTCTCTGATTCGAAACGCAAGAGCAACGAGAACTACTTGATGCAGGGCGTCACCACAGTCATCACCGGCAACGACGGGGGTGGCCCGCTCCAGATTGCAAAGACACTCGATCAATGGAGCAAGCTGGGGATTGGCACCAATGGAGCTTTGCTTGTCGGACATGGCAGCGCACGGCGGGAAGTCATGGGAATGAGCGATGCCGAACCCACTCAGGAACAGCTTGCGCGCATGAAGGCGCTGATACGGCAAGCGATGGACGAAGGCGCGTTCGGGATGTCAACAGGATTGTATTACGCGCCAGGCAGCTATGCCAGGACTGAGGAGGTCATCGAACTTGCCAGGATCGTGGCGGACAAGGGCGGAATCTACGACAGCCATATGCGCGACGAAAGTTCGTACTCGATTGGCCTGTTAGGTTCCATCGAAGAGACGATTCGCATCGGACGTGAGGCGAAGATTCCTGTCAACATCTCTCACATCAAAGCTCTGGGAGCGGATGTTTGGGGGAAGAGCAAGGATGCTATCGAGATGATTCGCAAAGCTCGGACTGCAGGCATCAAAGTGACTGCCGATCAATATCCGTACACAGCTTCGGGCAGTAGCGTGACGGCATCGCTCGTTCCTCGCTGGGCTGAAGCGGGCGGCAATGCCGAGTTGCTCAAGAGGATCGACGATCCTGCGGTACGTTCGCGTTTGATCAAAGAGATGGAGGCAAACCTTGGGAGGCGCGGAGGCCCGGAGTCGCTGCTAATAACCTCCGCCCGCAACCGAGCGCTGATCGGGAAGACGCTGGCGGCGTTGGCCAGCGAGTGGAAGATGCCCCCTGTCGAGGCGGCTCTCGAGATAATAAAAGGGGGCGGTGCGAGTGTCGCATCCTTCAACATGAACGAGAGCGACATTGCGAACTTCATGACGCAGGAGTGGGTTATGACCGGTTCGGATGGCTCCGGCGGACACCCCAGGAAGTACGGTACCTTTCCGCGGAAGTTGCGAGAGTACGTCTACAAGAAGAAGCTGATCAGTCTGCCATTTGCCGTTCAACACAGCAGCGCTCTGGTGGCGGAGACCTTTCGAATTCCAGATCGCGGCTTGTTGAGAGTCGGTTACTTCGCGGACGTGATCGTCTTTGATGAGAAGACAATTGCAGACAGGGCGACCTACCGGGAGCCTGAGCTGCTCGCAACTGGAGTGAAATATGTGATCGTCAACGGCAAGGTTGTAGTCGAGGAAGGCGGATTCAATGGGACTTACGCGGGACGCGCGTTGCGGAAATAGCAGAACCTCCGCTTCTGTCCGCCAGGGAGCTGCGCACCGAAGTGCGTCGTTGCGACAGAAGTCCTGTCCTCTTTCGCCGCAGGCTGAAGCCTTTGTTACCTGGAAATCATGAGTCGATTGCAAAACGAGAGGGATCCGATTCCTGCGGCGGCCGTTGCGTTTGTCCGCGACGCCGGCCGCGACATCGAGGTCTATCTCAGCCAGCGGCCTTTGCACTTTCGCTACTATCCGGGCGCGTTTGTATTTCCGGGAGGCCGGCGAGACCCGGAAGACGCCGACCTCAGAGCGACGGCCTGCCGCGAAGTGAAGGAAGAGATTGGCGTCGACATTGATCCGTTAAGACTGGTTCCTCTTCGGGATATCCACACCAGCCCTCACGCCGGACCCGTCTACCGTATGTTGACGTTTGCCTATGAGGTTTGCGGCGAGTTCGTGACCAGCCTCAATCGCGACGAGGTGGATCAGGAGATCTGGCTGACCACACGCGACGCACTGTCCCAGCTTGACCTCCCCTATCAGATCAAAGCGGCGGTGTTTACTATTTCACGGTTCACGAGAGTTGTAGATCTGCTTCGCGCTCTCGAAGGTGGAACTGCGGACGAGGACTACTGGTTTTGAAGTTTGTCTTCACATGGACATTTGGAGGGCTGGTGGCGGTGGGCGTCGGCCTGCTCTCATTTGGTTGGATCAGCCCTGGAGTCTTATATCTAACGCTTCTGTATGATCTCTTGCTGATCGCGGTAGCCGCGATCGACTATTTCAGTTCCGAGAAGGCAGTCGACTTCAAGATCGAGCGCGAGATGGAAGAGCGGTTCGCAATGGGCGCGCACAATCGAGTGGCAATCAAAGTGACTAACCGCGCGGGCCGTCCGGTAACTTTGAGGATCAAAGATGAGTATCCCCCGGAGATGGAGTTACTCGATCCTCGCGAAGTCCAGATGGCGATTGCGACCGGGCGGTCGCGCGAATGGCGTTACGATCTGCTGCCAACAGCGCGAGGAAAGTACAGTTTCGGAGACACCGAGGTACGGTTTCGTTCGAAGTATGGTCTGTTGTGGAAGCAGGTGTCGTATCCGACGGCAAGTGACGTGAAGGTTTATCCCGACATTCGGGAGGCTAAGAAGAATGAGTTGTATGCGCATCGGAATCGGCGGCCGGAGCTGGGGCTTCGGCGAATGCGGGTGCGGGGACAGGGCAGGGAATTTGAATCGCTGCGCGAGTTTGTGGTGGGGGACGAGATTCGTCACATCTCGTGGCCGGTTACGGCGCGCCGGGGGAAGGTCATCACTCGGCAATACACGATAGAGCGCAGTCAGAACGTTGTGGTATTGCTGGACACGGGCCGTCTGATGACCGCGCGGATCGGCAAGCTGTCAAAGCTCGACCACGCAATCAACGCTACTCTCTCTATCGCGTATGTGGCGGCTTCTGGAGGCGACAACGTAGGGTTGCTCGCTTTCTCGCGACGAGTGATCAGCTATTTGCCTCCGCGGCGCGGCCGGGACCAGGTGAAGCAGATCATGGAGGCGCTCTACAGCCTCGAACCTCAGATGATCGAGCCTAGTTACGCGCGGTCGTTTAACTTCTTTAATGCCAACTGCCATCGCCGGTCGCTCGTAGTAATACTCACGGATCTCGTTGATCGGGATGCTTCGGCAGATCTCCTGGAGCACACCTCGAAGCTCATACCTCGACACTTGCCGCTCATCGTGACGATTGGAGATACGGACCTGCGAGAGTTGGTTCGTGCGCGCCCGGCATCGTCGGCGGAGGTCTACCGCCAAAGTGTGGCCGAGGGCATCCTGCGACAGCGTGAAGAGGCGTTGTCCCGAATTCATCATCTGGGCGGACTTGCATTGGATGTGCCGGCCGGGCGGCTGTCGATCGAGTTGGTGAACAAATATCTCGAAGTGAAAGAACGTGGCTTGCTGTGAGATGGTGGTGCTGAGTAATGAGTTCTGAGTTCTGAGTTCTGAGTTCTGAGTAAGGAGTACTGAGTGCTGAGTCCTCAGTGGCAGTACTCAGAACTCAGAACTCAGAACTCAGAACTCATTACTCAGCACTCAGAACTCATTACTCAGCACTCTGCCTGGGGTCGTCCTTCAAGAAATATGCGACCAACACGATCGCGCTGACGGCCGAGATCGAATACTTGTAGATCGGCGAGATGTGCGACGGTGAAACGAAGCCCTCGATCAAACCGGCTATCACCAACATCGGAATGCAGCCAAGCAACAGCTTGATTGCAAGCAGTCCTTTGGTGACCAGGGCGTCTACGCGCCTGAGATCGCCAGGCATCAGCAGCGCTTTCCCGATCAACAGTCCCGCGCCGCCCGAGATGAAAATCGCACTCAGCTCTATCACACCATGCCCGGACATAAACCTCAGGATCTCCCAGTGCCCATAGCGAACGCACAGGCCTACGATGGTCCCGATGCTGAGTCCGTTGAATGCGAGCACAGCCAGAGTTCCGATCCCGGCCAGGACGCCACCCCCGAATGCCAAAAACGTTACCTGTATGTTATTAGTCTGGATGAGCGAGGAGATGAACGGGTTTGCTTCGTTGACTTGCTCAGTCCAGTTCTCGTGCGCGGCGATGCGCTGTCTCATTCCGGGGGCGACGTTATCCGCGAAACGTTCGTCGACGAAAGACATCAGGAAGGCGAAACTAAAAGGCAGCAGGAAAACCAGGAATGCGGTCAGAATGTAGCTGGACGCCTTTCTGAACGCTGCGGGGAAGTCGTATAGAAAGAAGGAAAGGAATACACCGAACCCGGACGACTCGGTGCGATAAATGGCGCCGTGGGCGCGAGCTACAAGATGGTTCAGATAGTTCACCAATCGCTGGTCGCGGACCTCTTCGCGAGCGATTGCCAGATCGGCCGCCGCCCGGCGATACAGTCTGCCGAACTCACGCACTTCCTCTCCAGTGAGGTTGATCAACCTGAGCTTCGAGGCGCGAGTGGTCAGCTCCTCCAGGCGCTTCCATTTCTCGATCCGGGATTCCAGGAAATTCTTTAGCATCGTTTGATTCGTAGGGTACCACGCGCGCGGAGAAAGAAAAACTGCTAGAATCGCTGCGCTCGGCCGAGGGTGCAGTTCAAGGGCGGACTCAAGGTTCCGGGCCGCGTCGGTTCTCGTCATCGGATGTCTAGCGGGCTCGGAACGTCTTTCGGCGGATTCAACAGTTCTTCGGATTCCACAAGGGGGAACCGTTGAAACGGTTCGGGGAATCTGTCCATTCGAGAACACCTCACTGAAAAGAGGTGTTAATGAGATGGACGCGTGTCGGTGAAGGACCACTGACAACGGACCGCGGACAGCGGACCACTGACAAAGGACAACGAACAAGCATGCCATTCTCGTCGCTGGTCGGAAACGAACGGATAAAGAAGCTGCTCAAACGCGCCGTCGCTGAAGGCCGCATTGGGCAAGGATTGATCCTCGCCGGTCCGCGCGGCGTGGGAAAGCACGAGTTTGCGCTTGCCCTCGCGCAGGCGGTCAACTGTGAGCAGCCGATCGAAGGCGATGCCTGCGGGCAGTGCATCCCTTGCCGGAAGATCGCCGCAGGTGAACACCTCGATGTGCAGACGATTTCGCGTGATGGTCAGTTCATCAAGATCGCACAGATGCGCGAAATGTCTCGCGAAGCTCAGTTCCGGCCTTTTGAAGGGCGGCGGCGCGTCTACATACTCGACGATGCCGAGCGCCTCAAAGAAGAAGCAGCCAATTCGATCCTCAAGACGCTGGAAGAGCCGCCCGACACCTCACTGATTTTGTTGGTGACTTCAAAGCCGTATGCTCTGATTGAGACCATCCGCTCGCGCTGCCAGATGCTGAACTTTGCAC
>DASYSA010000079.1:0-9300 GCA_036003885.1 Blastocatellia bacterium
GACAACTAATGCCTGGTCTCGAAAACCGCGTCTACATCCTAACCTCTTATCCCGACGGCGCTCCAGCGCGGACGATCGTCACGGGTAGCATCGAAAACGGGCAGATTGAAACCGACGCCAGTGGAGTTGCAATCGTCACTCTTAAAGCGGCGAACGGTCCGATCGAGTTGAACCTCAAAGCTACCGACTCAAAGGGGCGCTCGGCGCAGACAAACGTTAAGCTGCAGAGTCAGGTTGGTTCTCAAAGCCTGATGCTTCGAACGAACAAGTCCGTGTACAAAGTTGGCGAGAAGCTCGAGCTCGAACTCGAGACCATCTCGACGAAGCCTCGAGGCGCGATTTATCTTGATGTCGTCAAGGACGGTCAGACGCTGATCACCCGCGCAATAGAGTCGAAGGGCAATCGGGGCGATTTCACCCTCGACCTGACCCCGTCGATGTTCGGCACGATCGAGGTACGGGCATACCAGATCATGCCGGACGCGGACCCGATCTCGGACCGCCGGCTCGTCTATGTAGACCCGGCCGATGACTTGAAAGTCGAAGCTTCTGTCGAACACGAGTGCTACGCACCGGGCGAGGATGCCTCGATCAATTTTCGCGTTACCGACAAGATGGGCCGCCCCGTCTCGGCAGCGCTCGGAATAGAGATCGTCGACGAGGCGGTCTTTGCGCTTTCGGACAAGCATCCTGGATTCGAGAAGGTCTTCATGTACCTCGAGAAGGAACTGCTGACGCCGCGGTATGAAGTCCATCAGTTCTCCTTCGAGTCCGTCGTGATCAATGACTTTGATGGAGACAAGCCACTGGAGGCGCGAGAGAGTACTGCTCGGGTGCTGTTGGCCGCGGCGGCGACTGCGCGCAACCGGGACATCAGGGCCGAGTTCGGGCGTGGAGCCCTCGAGGCCAAACGCAACGACTACGCCGCGCTCTACCAGGACAGGGTTTTCCAAAAGACTCAGGTGTTGGCGAAGGCGATGACCGAGTATTACGAGCGCCGTGCGGCCGCTCCAGAAGGTTTCGGGCGGGACATCGAGTCATTCGTGAGTGAGGACCGCGCACGGCGACAACTGCTCGAAGACCCGTGGGGCAGCGCTCTGATTGGCGAGGGGACACTGAATGATTCTGGACCTTCCTGGGTCACCGTTAGATCGGCAGGGCCGGACCGCCGCGACAAAACGGCGGATGATATCGCTATCGCCATCTATGCTCAGCGATCTCTAACACGCGTCGCCTCGACGCAGTCACGAGGTCGAGTGAATGTAAGCTCCGGTACAGTCGCCGGGGGACGAGTCTCGATTGAAGGCGTCGTGAAAGATGGCACTGGGAATCCGATCGCGGGCGTCGGCATTGCGGCCGAACGCGTATCAGACGCAAGGACGCTCTGGGGTTACACCGATAGCGAAGGCCGGTTCTCGATTGCGAACCTGGCCCCGGGAAAATATCGATTGAGATTCGAGAGCAAGGGTTCCCGATCGACCTTCTACAGAACACTGTCGCTTGAAGCTGGTCAGCGTGGCACTGTTGCGGCAATCGTTGAAATCAACTCAATCGCTCCAGTGACGCTAGCTGTCTATTCGGCCAACGGCGGCATCACGTTTACAGGCGGTGTTGCAGGCATTGCAGGGGGGAGGTTCGAGAAGGGCAAGATCGAGAACCTTCCGCTTAACGGAAGAGACCATCTGGCCCGGGCGCAGCTTGAGCCGGGCGTTGCAGGCAAACCCCTGGCGGCTCCTCTTGCCAACGAGGAGTTGAGATCCAGAAAGCTGGACCAGAAAGACAGCGGCGACAACGACGGCTCGCCGCGAGTTCGCACTTTTTTCCCCGAAACGCTCTACACAAATCCGGCGCTGATCACCGATGGGCAAGGCAGAGCTTCTATCCGTATTCCACTGGCAGACTCGATCACAACCTGGCGCGTCACGTCACTTGCCTCTACCACACGCGGGGCGCTCGGTTCATCGTCCAGTCCGCTTCGGGTCTTTCAGGATTTCTTTGTCGATCTCGATCTGCCGGTTTCCGCCACCGAAGGCGATGCGCTGTCGGTGCCGGTAGCGGTTTACAACTACCTGACCGGTCCACAGCGAGTCTCTCTTGAGCTCCGACAGGATCCGTGGTTCACGCTCGATAGCGACGTCGCCGCCAAACAGGTTGAGGTTAAGGCGGGCGAGGTTACAGTAGCCTACTTCCGAATCAAAACGTCCAGGATAGGCGAGCACCAGCTACAGGTGACAGCAAAGCTCGAAAACGCGCCGGCGGGACAAAAGGGCGATGCAGTCGCGCGCACTCTGAACGTTCTGCCAAACGGCGAAGAGCACGCCGTCGTCATCAATGAGAGGCTCGAAGGAGAAGCGACGAAAGAGATCCTCATTCCTGATTCCGCGATTGCCGACGCGTCGAAGATATTCGTGAAATTCTATCCAGGCGCGTTATCGCAGGCGGTCGAGGGACTCGATTCGATATTGCGTATGCCCGGAGGCTGCTTCGAGCAGACGTCATCCTCAACCTATCCGAACGTCCTGGTGATGGACTACCTCAAGGCGAGCAAGAAGATCACTCCGGAGATTCAAGCCAAAGCCGAGGGCTACATATCGCTGGGTTATCAGCGACTGGTGACGTTCGAGGTCAAAGGTGGGGGCTTCTCATGGTTTGGCGAGGCGCCGGCCAACAAGATTCTGACGGCGTACGGATTGATGGAGTTCTCGGACATGTCTCGCGTGCACGAAGTCGATCCGCGACTGATCGAACGCACCCAGGCATGGCTCGCCGGTCAGCAGCAACAGGACGGCAGCTTCAAGCCGGACACGTACTTCATCAACGAAGGAGCGACCAATCGCTACAACAACGATATAGTGCGGATTACTGCGTATCTCGGTTGGGCGCTGGCTTCCACAGGCTACAAAGGCGAAGCCATCGACAAGGCCAAACAGTTCGTTTCATCGCACGTAACCGGTAACGAGGACGCCTACACGCTGGCAGTCATCGCGAACTTTGCTGCCGACTACGCCAGGGATCGCGATTGGACGGATGCAGCAATCAAGGCGTTGGCGGCGAAGGCTACTGAAGATCAGATGACGGCTCACTGGAAGCAGGAAGGCGAGACTCCAACGTCGGCGCGAAACGACTCGGCTGACCTCGAGACGACCGCGCTTGCGGCGCAGGCGATGCTCAAGTCCGGACAGAAGAGCGGGCTGGCGAAGAAGGCGCTTGATTATCTCACCGCGAAGAAGGATGCGATGGGCAACTGGCAGACGACGCAGGCGACTATTCTGGCGCTCAAAGCGTTTGCGTTGTCCTTCACAAAAGGAGCCAGCGCCGACACAGCAGGCACGATCGTGGTTTTCTGCGACGGTAAGGCGGTGGAACACGTTCAGATCACAAAAGACAATAATGACCTCTTGCACCTGATCGATCTGAAGGGTTACACGCATCAAGGCGCCCACAAGATCGGCCTCGCGTTTTCGGGCCACGGGAGCATGCAGTACCAGATTGTCGGCCGATACTACACGCCCTGGGCGCTGCGCGCTGGCGGCGCGGCGGCCGAGGCGCTCTCGATTTCTGTGAGCTACGATCGAACGAAACTTGCGCAGGATGAAACGGCTACGGCAAGGGTACGCGTCCAAAACAACACGCGGGCGCTGGCTAAGATGATCATGGTGGATCTGGGAATCCCGCCGGGCTTCGAGGTCTCGAGAGACGAGTTAGAGGCTCTTGTCGACTCGACTCGCGGAAAGTCTGGAGGAAAGCTCGAGAAGTACACGATAACGGGCAAGCAAGTGATCCTCTATTTCGACGGCCTCAACGCGAAGCAAGTGGTCGGGTTCTCTTACAAACTGCGAGCGAAGTTCCCGGTGCGGGCACAGACTTTTTCGTCCCGGGTCTACGAGTACTACAACCCTGCCGTTGAGGATAAGGCGAAGCCCGTCGAGATGACGGTAGTTGCCAGGTAGGGCGCGACTCGAAGCTCTTGCAGCGCAAACTATGAATTGTGCTGCGCAAAAAGAAAAGACAAAGGAGTCCGCTGATGACTGGAACGAAGTGATTGCGCGGCATGCTTCCGTAGCTGTAGACCGGCGAGTCGCGAAGATCCGCTTTTCGCAGGTAAGGCTGCCAATAGCGCTCTCCGAACAGATCGGATGTCAACGCCGCTTGTTTGTTGGCGCCAAACACCTTGTTGCTCGGTTTGCTGTTCAGATCATTGATGCCTTGAGAGGGTCCGCCCTACTCTTGCCGCAAGCCAAGATACGACATAACAAACAAACTCGTTGACATCAAATAGGCCTTCGCGTATTATGCACTCTGTCTTACGCAGGGTTTTTGAGTATCGTTGCCCAAAGAGGTTTCGAGATCTTCCTCACCAATGGTTGAATCAGCTTAGTTACTGATCAGCTTGTCCACCAGTCCGACAAAACACGCGTAGGTTCTTTCAATTCCACACGATGGTGGCTTAGCTGATGTGTCCCCACGGCGAGTCCAAACGGGGAATAGCGTTTTATCCCGACTGGCTGTGCCAGAAGCCGCTCGCTCGACTGCTGGCTTAGATAATTGCCGATAAGACTGACGCCAGTCAGCTCGCCGTTTCATCTTGGTGCGTTCAGGCCCGCTCTGCTGAAGGGTCACCCGTTTGCCGGTGAACGTGGCATGTGCAAACCAGCACGGTTTTCAGGTGCGCAGGCACAACGGTGCCAACGCGAGATGAGTAAACCGACTCGACGCAGATGGTGCCCCCGTTCGCTTTCAGATACCCGATCATCAGCCAGGCGGCAGCTTATCGCAAGGCAAGACTGAGTCACAGCCATGTCTCGTACTCCCCAGTCGCGTAGCGTACTTGTACTTTTTTCGTTGATAACCATCTCAGCGTTGGGCGTGCTAGCAGGCTCGTCAACTATCGAACGGGCGTACAGCGCAGCGACTCCTGATACTACCGAACCTACTCTCAGCGGACCTTCCAATGAGAATCGCAGCGAGGTACTGATCGAGCCTGCCGATAGCACGGACAATACACCATCCCCCTGTGATAAAGACAAGATCGAGGCGCGCCCGGCGAGCTCTTCGGACCGTCTCGAGGAAACGCCGCCGCTGCCTGCGGCGACGCTTGTGCGATCAGTCCATCTACATCAGTCAGACGACACCGTTCGCGTTGTCGTGGCCACGAACGGTTTCGCTCACTTCGAAGACTTCACTTTAAGCGATCCGACGCGCATCGTAGTTGATGTCATCGGTGTTCGTAACACCCTCCGAAGCAGGACCATCGACACCGGTACGCCATCCATCACAAGAGTTCGCGTAGGCCAGCCGCGGCCGGGAATCGCCCGCATAGCTCTGGACATTAACGGTCAAGTTACCTATCGAGTGATACGCGAAGGAGCTTTGCTGATTATTGCTGCGAGACCTTCAGAGGAAGAGCCTACCGTCTTAAACAGGAACGAAAGCGCGCTTTTTGAGCTGAGCACCGACATTGCGGGTCAGAACATAAGAGAGTTGCGCGGCACCGTGAAGGATCAACAAGGCGACCTTGTAGTAAACGCTCTAATTACGCTTGATGATCACCAGGGTCACACATACAGCTCACAAACTGATGAACACGGCAACTTTCGGTTTGCCTCGATCGTTCCAGGTTCATACAGGATGGAAGTAGCTGCAGAGGGCTTCGCGAAGCACACTCAGCAAGTTGATCTTACCTCGCGCCGCATCGTCCCCATCAATGTTACGCTTCAAGTAGTCATCAGTGAGCGGCTCGAAGTGCAACCCGAAGCGCCCCGAATCTCAACCGAGCCGGATGAGAACCTTTCGGCGATCACACTCTCCGGTACGGAACTGGAAGCTCTGCCCGATGATCCGAATCAACTGCTCCGACTGCTGCGCGAGATGGCGGGCGTCTCGGGTGGTCAAGCTGCATCAGTTTACGTTGACGGGTTTCGTGAGAGTCGCCTTCCGCCAAAGGCATCGATTCAAACGATCCGCATCGACTCCAACCCATTCGCTGCAGAGTTCTCGGAGCCCGGCCACTCACGTATCGAGGTGACCACAAAGCCCGGCTCGAACCAGGTACACGGCGAGTTCAGGCTAAACTTCAATGACGAATCTCTCAACGCACGGAACAGCTTCGCTCCCTCACGTGATGCTCTGCAACTTAGAAACTATAGCGGCTATCTTAGCGGGCCCATCATCCACCACCGTTTGGACTTCACGACCTATTTAGGACGATGGGAACAGGACGGCAACGAAGTAGTCAACGCGACCATTCTTGATCCGAGAACTCTCTCTCCACACCGTTTTGCCAAAACAGTGCTGACGCCTGCTCGCATAACCACCTTGTCGGTAACCACCAAATACCTGGTCGGCAAGAACCACAACCTTGTACTCGGATACAGCCATACGCTCGACGAGGCTCTGAATCAAGGACTGCAGAGCGGATTCGACCTGCCAGAACGCGCCTTCAATCGTTCGGCGCGCAGCGACTCCATAAGGATGTCGCTGATCTCGGTAGCTAATAAACGCATGGTGAACGAATTCCGCATGGAGCTTAGTCGCTACAGTTATCGAGGGCGCTCCATCGTCTCCTCTCCGGCGACGCTCGTCCTTGACGCATTTAATGGTGGGGGCAATCAGGGATCACTGTTCCTGGAGAACTCGAACGACAGTCTGCGGTTCGCCGAGAATCTCACCTACAAGGCCAACTCCCACACCTTCAAGATTGGCGCGCGGGTCGACGCGTTACGCTTGGCGAACATCGATCGTTCTAACTTCGGAGGTACGTTCACATTCGGCACCGACTTCGAACGTGATGAAAGAGGCAACCTCCTATTCGGAACCAATGGAAAACCTTTAATCATTTCTGCTCTCGAAAACTATCGACGCACGCTCCTGGGGTTGCCCGGCTACCGACCTTCGCTCTTTTCGATTGTTCGCGGCGACCCCTTTATCGCTCTCTCGCAATGGGAGATTGGGTGGTTCGTGCAGGATGACTGGCGGCTGTCACCACGGCTGACGATTTCGTATGGCTTGCGTCACGAGTTTCAGACCCATCTTGATGATCGGATTAACTTTGCGCCTCGCGTGGGATTTGCCTGGTCGCCCGCGCAGAAGAGCGTCATAAGAGCCGGAGCAGGTCTTTTCTACAGCGGCGTTGAAAGCGGGATCACCTTAGAAAGCACAAGGCTCGATGGCCGGCACCAACAACAACTTGTTATTCAGCGGCCGACCTTCTTTTCGGATTTGCCACCGGACTCGGGTCTCGCGCTTACGGGCAAATCAACGATACGTATCAAAGACCCTGCGTTAGAGGCCCCGTCCCTTTTCATCGCTAACGTGACCTACGAGCGGCAATTGGCCTGGCGCATGTTCGGCTCTGTAGGCTACACCTGGCAGAGAGGGCGGCACTTGCTGCGTACGCGCAATATTGGCGTGGTCACACGACAGCCATCCGACATCGATCAATTCCCTGATATAGGGCCGATTCTGCAGTTCGAATCTACGGGCAGATCCACTCGGCACCAGTTGAGATTGACAGCGCGAGAGAACGTCGGCCGCACCCTCTCAGTCTTCGCGAACTACACGCTGTCGTCCACTCGGAGCGATACTGAGGGTGCCCTTTCTGCGCCCGCTGATTCAAATGACCTATCTACTGAATTTGGCCGGGCAAACAACGACCAGCGTCACCGGTTTTTCATCGGAGCCTCGGTTTCTCCATTTTGGGGATTGCAAGTGAGCCCGTTCGTGTCTGTGGCTTCTGGGGGACCATTCAATATTAGAACTGGGCGCGACAGTAATGGCGACACTCTGTTCACGGATCGTCCTGCGTTCGCCAGCCCGGGTCAGCCAAATGCCGTACTCACTCCTTTCGGGTTATTCAACCCGGATCCTGGCATTGGCGACATTATCATTCCTCGCAATTTCGGCGCTGGCCCCGGCCAGGTAAATGTCAGTCTGAACCTCGCCAAAACACTAAAGGTGGGTGCTGGTCGACCCATCCCAAGCGGAGGAGCTCAATCCGCAGGAAGCCATCAACAAGGTGCATCCGGACTGATTGGGGGTTCACCCCGATCCCAAGTTGGAGAACCGCGTGTTTATTCTCTTACGTTCAGCGCCAATATCGAGAACTTGATCAATCATACGAATTTCGCAGGCTTCAACGGTGTACTGAGATCGCCTTTCTTCGGCAAAGCCAATCGCGCACTCGGCGCGCGCAGAATCGACGTGGGGCTCAGGTTTGCGTTCTAGATAGAGTTACCGAGCGGTTGTAGTACGACTGGACAAGAGATCGAGGATAAAACATGTCCCAGGTCAGAGCCATCGTAGCGCCCTCGAGGACACCAGTATCCGGTACCCAACTCGCGACTCCTCATGTGAGGGGCAAGTTTATCTTTGCTGGCAGCCAGAAGCTTTACGTCCGTGGTGTTACTTATGGGACGTTTCGCCCCGATGTGAACGGTAGCGAGTTTCATGATCTGCGCCTTGTTGAAGAGGACTTCCGACAAATCGCCAAAAACGGCATGAATGCGATACGCACGTACACCGTGCCGCCACCCTGGTTGCTCGATGCTGCACAACAATACGGATTGCGAGTCCTGGTAGGACTACCCTGGGAACAGCACATCACATTTCTCGACGACAAGGCTCGGGTAAGGTCTATAGAAGAGCGGGTGCGTGCCGGTGTGCGCGCCTGTGCCGGCCACCCAGCAGTTCTTTGCTACGCAGTCGGAAATGAAATCCCAGCTCCGATCGTGCGTTGGTATGATCATCGTAGAATCGAACGGCACATCCAGAGACTGTATGAAGCGGCAAAAGACGAGGATCCAGCTGCTCTCGTCACCTATGTTAACTACCCTTCCACTGAATACCTGGACCTTAGCTTCTTGGACTTTCTCTGCTTCAACGTTTATCTCGAATCACAAGAGCGTATGCAAGCCTACCTGGCCCGCCTTCAAAACATTGCGGGCGACCGACCTTTGATCATGGCCGAAATAGGCTTGGATAGCCGAAGGAATGGCCAGATCGCACAGGCACGAATGCTTGATTGGCAAATTCGAACTGCGTTTGCGGCTGGTTGTGCTGGCGCATTTGTCTTCTCTTGGACCGACGAATGGTACCGTGGCGGCCATGATATCGACGACTGGGATTTCGGTCTCACGGATCGTGAACGGCGCCCCAAGATGGCGCTAACAACTGTACGAGATGCGTTCTCAGACGTGCCCTTTCCGCGAAACCGCCGATGGCCGCGTTTTTCGGTTGTAGTGTGCAGCTACAATGGATCGGCCACAATCCGCGAATGTTTTGAAGCCCTGAAACGACTGGAAT
>DASYSA010000080.1:0-6781 GCA_036003885.1 Blastocatellia bacterium
CTCTCCCATTCTCCCACTCCCCCACTCTCCCATTCTCCCCGTCTCCCTGTCTCCCCTTCTCCCCTTCTTATTTCAGGCCAGTGGGCCTTAGCCTCAGTCTTACAACATGACCGTGAGGCGATTTGGCATAACTATGACGTATTGACTGTGGTTTAGGGGGTGTGTGAGAATGGCCGCGAGTTCAGACACTGCCTTCCTTTGAAACCAGCGGATCTCGCGAAGAGTGGCAACATACCCTTTTGGCGGCGGAGCGAACATATGAGCGGTAGAGTCATCGGAAATTATCGCATCGCGGATTATATCGGCAGTGGAGGCTTCGGGTCGGTGTTCAAGGCCGAAGACGTAAACACTCCCGGCCGCATCGTGGCCATCAAAGAGCTCCACAAGAAACACACGCGCAACGCCGTCATCAAACAGCGCTTCTTCCAGGAAGCCGTGGCGATGGCGCGCCTCGATCACCCCAACCTGCCGCGGCTGTTTACGTTCGGTGAAGATAACGGCTCGTACTATCTCGTGATGGAATTCATCTCGGGCACACTGCTTACCGATGAAATACGAGAGAGCGGAGGCCTCAAAGCTCCTGCCGCCACTGCTATCATCTCTCAAGTGCTCGACGGGGTCAGTTACGCCCACGAGAACGGAATCATCCATCGCGATCTCAAACCCGACAACCTGATGCTGACGAACGGCGACGCTTTGCGAGTCAAGGTGCTCGACTTTGGAATAGCGAGAATGGTTGGCGGTGAGAATCTGACGATGACTGGAGAGGGATTCGGAACTCCAGCCTACATGTCTCCGGAGCGAATAACGGGTGAGGGGAGAGTAGACCATCGGACTGATATCTATTCGCTGGGCATCATCCTGGTCCAGATGCTCACCGGGAAGCCGCCCTTCGAATCCAGAGCTACCGACCCTGCTGCGTATTGGTTCGAGATGCGCAAGCTCCATGAGAGCCAGGATCTTCCGCCATTGTCTCCGCTCGGAGTCCCAGTCGGACTGGAGGCGATCATTAGAAGGGCGGCCGCGAAGCGAATCGAAGACCGCTATCAAACAGCCAGGGAGATGCTTGGGGAGATCCGACGCTTCACCGGAGAAAGCGCCCAGCTCGAGATCGGCACGGCCAGGCTCATTGTCACAACTGCGCCCGGCGCAGCGAATGTCTTCGTCGATGAGATACCTCGGGGCATATCGGAGGAACTTCGCGGCAAGCTCCTGATCGAGGGTCTAACTTCCGGCGTTCACACTGTTCGCGTTTCAAAGGTGGGGTTCAGCGACTATCGCATCAGCGTATCGATCGAAAGCGGCCAACAGACGGACCTGCAGGTCGCGCTTGCCGCCAACACCACCATGCCGATTCCAAGGTTCGACAACGACACGTCCGTCGTCGGCGTCAGCACTCAAGCAATCGATAACTCCGATACCGTCAGAACTGCTATGCTGGTTGTTGAAAGCGTCCCTGCTGGAAGCACGGTCTTCGTGGGGACGCGTCCCGTTGCCCTCGCCGACGCGGCCGGGCGAGCTACTTTCTCTCTTCAACCAGGCGTGCACGAGGTTCAAGTCTCTGCTCCGTCGGGCGGCACCCGAACTCAGTTCGTGACCGTAACCGATCAGGATACTGGATCGCTCAAGACCATCACGCTTCCGATTCCCCCGACTACTCCTACCGACGCCAGCGTCCGCGTTATCAAGCGCGAACCTACCCGCACCGGCCAACAAGTAGCAATGGCCGTGGTGCTGATTCTGCTTGCCGCGCTGGGTGCCGCGAGCTACTTCGTGATCCGGGGTCCGGCGCGTATACATGATCCGGTTGAATCTGCGGGACTGCCACCGCCTCAACCGGCCGAGACGGCGTCGACCACGCCTCCGGAGCCAGTCACTAAAGTGACGGTACCCGGGACGGAGGACAAGAAGCCGAAAGACTCCGCCGATCTTGCCGCGCAGAAGAAGAGCAAGGATGCGAGCGCCTCGGACGAAAAAGTGCTCGCAGAGAAGCAGTCGCAGCACGCGGCTCCGGCTACAGCGCCTGGTCATCCTGCTGACATTCCCGCCCCGGCCCAACCCAATCCGCCCGCCCAGAGCCAGGCAGAGCCATCGGTTGCCGAAGGCGCTTGTATAGTGGTAGCACTTACGGGTCCAAATGGGCAGCCCGGGCGCGGTGTGAGACTGACTCTGGCCCTCGAATCCGGGAACAGTTACAGCGGGCAAACGAACGCGAATGGGCGGTGGCACCGCTGCGGTCTCACAATCGGGCAGCGGGGCAAGGTGATAGTATTTGGTCCGGCCGGAGGCGGGCTAGCCTCTCGGCCGGTTATCGTAACCGCGGGCAGGAGCTTTGTCACAATTCAAATCGAGGGTCCTTCCACACATGTCACCACGGAGCCCAATGACAATCGCATCTTCCGACCCCGACGCAGACCCCCCTTCTCTCGACGACCCCTCTAGGGATTTGGGTTTTGGATTGGGTGTGATCTCATAGGGGTCACAATCGAACCTCGGCCGACTTTCAACTACATCCGTTGGGATTTTGAAACTGGTAGTTATTGACAGTCCCTACGGCGTTCTGGCAAGCTCTTTCTTTGTCTCG
Organism: Blastocatellia bacterium; assembly: GCA_036003885.1. GTDB lineage: Bacteria > Acidobacteriota > Blastocatellia > UBA7656 > UBA7656 > DASYSA01. The sequence continues at coordinate 2,585 of DASYSA010000080.1, forward strand.
AGAGCGCGCACGTCGCCTCTCGTCGTTTTGCGAAAGGAGATCGAACACATAATGGCTAAGAGAGGAGCAGCGCGGGCAGTGCGTTTGACCTGTCCCAAGTGCGCCAGCGCATTCACCGTAGTTGCGTTTTTGTCTCAGGGAATAGATGCCTCCGAATACTGGAAGGGGCGGGCCGAGGAGCACGACTGCGACAGCCACGCAAAGATGCTGGCGTCATCACGCTCCGGCGACGGCACCAAGAATCCATTGAAGGCTTCAAAGGCAGCGATGCGCGGCAAGAAGTAATTACTCGTTTCTCGTTACGCCCTGGTCAACTGCACCAGCGGCAAGGGCGGCATAAACAAACCTTCCGCTTCCCGCTCATGAAATACCGAGTCCGCGCCATAGTCAGCATTGTCGGCGCCGTCCTGGGCATGCCTCCCGGCATGATAAGAGCTGCGCACTAACGGGCCCGTCTCCACGTAACGGAATCCCACCGCCCTGGCTTCTGCTCTCAAATACGCAAATTCGTCGGGAGTGTAATAGCGCTCGATCGGAATATGTTTCGGGGTCGGAGCCAGGTACTGGCCAACGGTCAAGATCTCGCAGCCAGTCTCTTTGATATCGCGAAACGTGTCGACCAACTCACCCATGCTTTCCCCAAGCCCAACCATCAAACCCGACTTCGTCAAAAGAGGCCATTCCGTTTTGCGCGCGCTCGCACGGCGCAAGACCTCCATCGATTGTTCATAGATCGCGTCCGGTCTGACCCGTTTGTAGAGTCGAGGAACAGTTTCAGTGTTGTGATTCAAGACATCGGGGCGGGCTTCAAGGATGTTGTCGAGAGCTTCGGCGTTGCCGCAGAAGTCGGGTATGAGCCCCTCAACGCGACAACCGGGGTTTAGGCGCCGGATCCAAGTGAGCGTTTCGGCGAAGTGGCGCGAGCCGCCGTCCGGCAGATCGTCGCGGTTCACGCTCGTTACCACAGCGTGCCTGACGCCGAGCCTCCGAACCGCCTCGCCAACGTGACGCGGTTCATTCGCATCCAGAGGTCCAGCCTTTCCTTTAGTCACGGCGCAGAAACCGCAATGCCGCGTGCAGATGTCTCCAAGGATCATGAAGGTCGCGGTGCCCTCGCCCCAGCACTCAAATATGTTTGGACACCGGGCCTCCTGGCAGACCGTGTGAAGGCTAAGATCGGTGATCATCTTATTTACCCGGTCGAAGGTTTCACCCGCGTGGATTCGAATTTTTAGCCATGCCGGTCGGGGCCCGGTCAACTTCGGTTGAGCCATTCAATTCCCGCCTTTCGCGTCGACTCTTACTATATCCCACTCTGACGGCGCAGGGCCATCAGTCGATTGCGGGTTGTGGATTGCGGATTGTGGATTGCAGATTGCCGAGATCGGCACAATCCGCGATCCACAATCCACAATCGCAATCCACAATCCGCAATGGGTCGTCTTGTCTTGGACCGAGCGTCTGAGTAAGATAAGCCGGACGGATCTTTCAAGTACCACACAACTGGAGGCAGGCCAATGACGATTGCGGACTTACTCTGCAGCGCTGTTTTTCTGCCTGCGATTGGCGTGATGGCGTCAGTACTAAGCCGCCCCAAATCCGCAGAAAAAGCGCCAGACAAGAATGATCCACTTTCAACCGGGCAGGAGCGTATCCCTTTCCGCCCAGGTCTGACAGATGAAGTGGAAGTGCTGCGCGCACAGCATCAGGTGACGCTCGTCAATGAGAAGGACGAGGGCGCAGACGTAGCTCGCCTTCCCGGCGGAGTCTATGGCTTCACGTATTCGCCTCTCCAGGCAACTCCGATGTTCAGGAAGAAGGCTACTCAAAGTTTCGAGGTGCACAAACTTGCGGATGACAGCGTTCATCTGGTGGGGTTCGTGAGAGAAGGAGAAGCCTCTCGACTTTCGATCTCGAGCGAGGAATTGGATGTGCGTCTCTACCCGGAGCCCAGGGAAGATGCCTTCACGGCAACCAGCATCGCAGTGTCGCGGATTCGGAGTTCCAGAGGACCTTCTCGGTCTGACGGCAATGCACTGTGGTTAGTGGTGGGTTAAAGCGTTTTACGTTTTACGCGAAACGTAAAACGCGGAACGCAAAACGTATTTTCAGTCGCCCACTCCAACTTCGACTTCTTCCTTGTCCTCCTCGCGCGAACCTTCGATGACCGCGGCGACCTCGGGCCTGGGTTGCTGGGGCCGCCCTTTCCGCCAGAAGAGAATTGGTTTGAGCCTTCCTGCAAGAGGAGCGGTAGCAATTCGAATCCGGGAAGCGAGCGCTCGCCACGCTGCGCTCGCTCCCAGATCGTCAAACAGCGAGTAGGCCACGGGTGTAACAATCAGCGTCAGCAACAGCGACAGCGACTGGCCACCAATCACAACGACTGCTATGGCTCGCCGCTCGTCGGAGCCTGGCCCGGTACCGAGAGCCAGGGGCATCATTCCAGCTACAAGCGCAAGCGTGGTCATAAGGATCGGCCGCAACCGATCACGATTGCCCTGCAGTATCGCCTCCCTTCGCGTCATCCCCCCCTTCCGCAGGTTGTTCATATGGTCTATCTGAAGAATCGCGTTCTTCTTCACCACGCCGAACAGAACCAGAACTCCGAGCGCGGAATAGAGGTTGAGGGTGTTCCCAGTAGCCCAGAGCGAAACCAGCGCGAATGGGACCGACAGCGGCAGCGAAAGCAGGATCGTCAATGGATGGACCACGCTCTCAAACTGGGAAGCCAGAATCATGTACATGAAGATTACCGAGAGCATGAACGCCCATATGAACTCGCCGAAAGTGCGCTCCAACTCGCGCGCGCGACCTGATACGCTCGTCGAATAGCCGGCGGGCAGGTGCATCTGGGCCACCTCGTCGCGCAGCGCCTGCAACCGATCGGCAAGCGCATATCCAGGCGCCACGTTTGCCCTCAGACTGACTTGTCGCTGACGGTCCAGGCGATCGATGCGTGAGGCCGCCTTCGCGGGCACAATCTGAACAAGATTGCCGAGCTGCACGATCCCCGCGCGCCGGCTCGGGACATAAAGCCGAGAGATCGCACCCGCGTCGTTTCGATCACCGTTAGTCAGTCGAAGCTGGATGTCGTAATCGTCATTCACCAACTCATCGCGGAATCTCGAGACCTTCTGATCGCCGCCCACCATGAGTCGGAGCGCCGTTGAAATGTCATTCGAGGAGACGCCAAGGTCGGCCGCGCGAACCCGGTCAATTTCGACTCGCAACTCGGGCTTGTCCAATCGCAGCGAGGTATCGGCGTCAATTATTCCGAGATCGGGCGACTTCAGGCGGAGCTGCTCCGCATACCCCGAAAGCGCTTCGAGGTCGGGGCCGCGAAGAACGAAGTCTATTTCGGAATTACCCCCACCAAGGTTAATTGACTGAGCGTTGCGAACCGCCGTCCTGAGATCCTTGAACTTTCGAAGGCGGCTTCGAATCTCTTGCATTACGTCCCGCTGAGAGTAGTTACCTCGGAATACTTCGAGCGGGCTTCCGTGGCTAATGCCGTGCCACAAACGCGAGAATGAGAAGGCTCGTTCGTCGATAGGCACAATGCGTACGTAGGCCTGTCCCTGATTGACGCCCCCGATAAAGCCGCCGCCCGCAGTCGCCAGCACCAACCGAACGCCCGGCGTCTTCTGCAGCTCCTCTTCGACGGCTCGCATGACCTCATCCATCGCAGCCAGACTCGTACCCTCACGGGCGTTAACGCTCACGTCAAACTCAGCTTCGTCTACGTCGGTCGGAATAAAGTCTTGCCTCACCACCCGATATAGAGGAATCGATGAAAGGATGACTACCAGCGCAACCAGGGCGACCGCGAGCCTGTGTCCCAGAGCGAAACTGAGCATCCTTGTGTAGCTTCGATCAATCCAGCCATAAAACCCGCGCCGCGATTTGGCGCTATCGTGAGCGCTTGCCGCCGCGTCCTCGGCACGCAACAGCCTGGCGCTCATCATCGGCGTCAAGGTGAATGAGACCAGCAGGCTCACCATGACCGCCACCGCCGCCGTTATACCAAACTGATACAGGAAGCGGCCCGATATGCTCGACATAAACGAGACGGGTATGAAGATCACCACAAGGCTCAGCGTCGTTGCCATAACAGCGAGCCCGATCTCGGCCGTAGCGGCTCGCGCGGCCTCAAATGGCCGCATCTTCTTCTCTTCCACAAATCGAAAGATGTTCTCC
>DASYSA010000081.1:0-13135 GCA_036003885.1 Blastocatellia bacterium
CGGGGTTCGGTCGTTTCGGCGGAGGCGTCGTGAACACCACTCTGAGGTCGGGAACGAACGACTGGCATGGTTCGCTCTTCGACTATTTCCGCAACAGGATCTTCGATGCCAACTACTTCCAGAACAACTTTCGAGGCGCTCCTAAAGACAAGCATAACCAGCACCAGTTCGGTGGAGCGGCCGGCGGCCCGATTCGCAAAGACAAGGACTTTCTGTTCGTCAGCTTCGAAGGCTGGAGAGAGAGGATTGGATTCCCCGCTCTGTCGAGTACCCCTCCGGTATTGCTGCGAGACGGCCAGCACTTCAACGATCTTGGATACAAGATCTACGACCCCAAGACGACTCACCTCTGCGGGAGCAGGGAACCGAGCTCGACCTGTCAGGGCCAGACGTTCATTCGCGATCCATTCCCCAATAACGTGATCCCGGCGAACCGCATCAGCCCGATTGGAAAGGCTATTCTCTCCTACTTCCCAGCTGCCAATGCACCCGGGCTCAGCAACAATTTCATCGGCAGCGGCAATGTCGGACGCTACCGCTACGAGCAGCCGGTCGTGCGGTGGGACCACACCTTCGGTCCCAACGACAAGCTTAATGTCGTGTTCACGTACCAGTGGGGCACCGAGTATCGAGACTCAACGGGCTTTGGGAAGCCGGCGGGAAGCGGCGACGTAGGCTCGAAGCGGATCAATCACAACTACATTCTCGACTGGACCCACGTGATTTCGCCAACCATGGTGCTGGACGTCCGGGGCTCCTACGGCCGATTTTTCAGCTTCTTCCCACGCTACACAGACTTTGACCTGACTGCCGACTCGATCGGTATGACGCAGATGATTCACGCACCGACAGTTCAAAAGAACACGGTGCCTCAGGTCAGCGTCGGGGGCTACACTACGCTGTTCGCGCTTTCCGGAGCGGGTACGGTCTTCAGCCAAAATGCGTTCAACCAGTGGAACGTTACTCCAAGCCTGACGATGACGCGCGGCACTCACTCGCTCAAGACCGGCTTTGAATTGAACTACGTGGCCGCGGCCGCTCTGAGTCCAGGCTGGGCTAACGGCACCTTCACCTTCGGCAAGGGTTTGACCCAGCAGTTCCCGAGCCGCGACCAGGGCGAACTTGATGGGAGCGGCGTGGCGAGTCTGCTTTTGGGCGCACCCACCGCCGGAGGAATCGACGTGAACGACAGTGCCTACCGGAGTCGCCCCTATTACGCGCTCTATGTGCAGGACGACTGGAAGGTCACTCCGAAACTCACCCTGAACCTCGGATTGCGTTGGGATGTGCAGGTGCCGTGGCTCGAACGCTTCAATCGCGCGACCCGCGGCTTTGACCTGACCACCAAGAATCCGCTGAGCGATCAGATTCTGGCGAACTGGGCCACCGTCAAGCGGAACTACGACGCAGCAAACCCGAACGCGAAATTCAAGTATCCGGATCCACCTTCGGTGTTGATAGGTGGCTACCTGTTCCCCGGCGAAGGGGGCCAGCCACAGCGGCTCTATGACACCGACTGGACAAACATCGCACCCCGTTTCGGCCTTGCATGGCGTTTTGCGGATAAGACGGTCCTTCGGCTTGGTGCAGGGGTCTTCTACCAGTCGCCCACCCAGAACGGCGTCGTGACAGGATTCAACCAGCGTACCAACTACAATACTTCGTTGGATGGGCTGACTCCCTCGGCGGGTCTGACGGGTCCGTACTCGCTGGTGAATCCTTTCCCGGATGGGCTCGCGCCGGCAATCAGATCGAGTCTGGGTTTGTTGACTAACGTCGGAAATGGTGTGAGCTTCGATCCTCCGGGCTTCAAGATTCCGCGCACCTATCAGTACTCATTCGGATTCGAGCACGAACTACCCTCTAATATCGTGCTTGAGGTGTCGTTTGCCGGGAACTATCAGATCTTCGCCACCACGGGGTTCAATCTCAACGGCCTCAGGCTGGAGGACTTCAATGCCGGGCGTCTTGATAATTCGTACCTGAATCGCAACCTGCCGAATCCGTTCTTCGGGATTCTGCCGCGAACGTCAGGCTTTGGCGCCAACTCCACGATTGCAGCCACTAATCTGCTGACGCCGAATCCGATCTTCGGAGGCATAACCAATAACCTGCTTCAGGATGGGCATTACCGTTCTGACGCGCTGCAGGTCAGGCTCGAGAAGCGAGCGTTTGGCAACCGCGGAACCGGCGTGATGACCTGGGGGCTGTCCTATACTTTCGCTAAGGCCTTCGAGCAGAACCATCGCTTGAATAACTTCAACGCGCTGGAACCGAACATTTACGAGATTGACAACACCGATAAACCCCACACTTTTTCGTTCCACGGCGTTTGGGAGTTGCCTGTGGGCACAAACCGGCGGGTCAAGATCGGCAATCCAGTGGCGAATGGTGTTTTTGGCGACTGGAGTTTCGACTGGATCTTCAGCTATTCGTCGGGGTACCCGGTAGGCTGGCCCAACTTCGAGAACACTTGTGGTAACTGGCACACAAACAAACAGACTGAGCTGCGCTGGTTGAACAACGACCGGACGTGTTATAAGCAGCTGCCGAATTTCACTCTCCGCACGCAGCTCGATCGGTTCTCGGACATCCGTGAGCCAGCCGCCACGCAGTTGAACGTAGCCCTCGCTAAAGTGTTTGTATTCACTGAGCGATACAGACTGCAGTTCAAGAGCGAAGCGTTCAATGTAACCAATACGCCGATTCGTCCGGGGCCGGACACGAATCCCAATAGCACCACGTTCGGGCAGTTGCCGAAGTCGCAGAAGAACTTCCCGCGCGTTATTCAGCTGGCAATGAAGTTTTACTTCTAGGAGGCCACTGAAGCACAGTCGATCATCTGGAGGAGGCGCGCAGTTCCTTGCCACAGGGCGAGGATGACCGGGGTCAGGCCCTCGATTTTGCGATTCGATTCTGATTTTACGAGCGACGAGTGGGAACCATACTGATCAGAATCGCAGAATCGAGGGTCTGACCCCATGAATTACTCAAAGAATGGGAACAGCTTTTTGATCTCGGCCTTATCCGGCCGGCGGCCGTACTCACAGATCTCAAACGCCTCGGCGTGCTGAACCTTTGCCGCGCGGTCCTTGCCGTATAGCTCTTCCAGCTTAGCCCGAAAGCGATTGGCCACAGCGCGATCGCGATCCGAAAATCCTGCGCGAAGGGCCTTCCGCCTCTCCTGCTTTTTCGTGGGATCCGTCGAGACCAGGTCCGCGGAGCCAAGCGCCCCGCCTTCATAGAACTGCGAATCCATCCCCATCAGCGCATCCAGCTTCTTATCGATCACTGAGTCGATCGAAACGATTATGTCAGCCTGAAATGGGTTGGGCTTCTCAAACCGATCCGAGTAGAGAAGAAAGACCGGGTTCGATTTGAGCGGAGGAATCTCAGGAAGGAAGTTGGGCACCGCAACCATGTAGGCTGCATCCTGGACCAGCACTCCTGTATAGCGGTGATCGGGATGATAGTCATTGGGCCGCGGGCTCATCACGATGTCGGCCTTCCACTCGCGGATCAGACGCGTGATCGTTCGCCGGTTCTCCAGCGTAGGCATAAGCTCGCCATCGTGATTGTCCAGCACCTCGACCGTGCTGCCCAGTATCCTGGACGCGAGTTCGACTTCGGCTTTGCGTCGCCGAGCCAGCGGGCCTCCCGCTTCGTTCCAGTGGCCGATGTCGCCGTTGGTGACGGCTACGAGCTTGACCTCGTGTCCCCGGGCTGCCCACATCGCGGCAACGCCTCCCGCTTTCAATTCGGCGTCGTCAGGATGCGCGCCAAAGCAGATGATTCGGAGCTTGCCTTGGGCAGCGCCCGATTCCGACTTAAAGCCAATAAGAAAGAAAACCACGAAAAGCGGAAGCAGAAAGGATAGTCGTCTCATAAAGCTCCTCCGCCTACAGAACAACGATAGGCAACACATATTCGGGTGGGTCGCGAGTGAATCCGTTTCAGTTAGCTTAGCAATGTTAGGCCGCCTTCCCGTGTACTTGCCCCCTCACTTCACACGTCTCCAGGTAATCCGTGTCGAGTTCGCCGATTTAGCGGCCAATTTCCCATCCACCAAATTAGTGGCTGTTAGGGTTAAGATGTCCCCGTCAAAATCGTAATATCGTATATAGTCTGTCCCTGTTAGACCCGGGTTTGTATTGCCTTCCATATGATGGACAACTACTCCGTCCTTTTCATTGATCTCATAGGTGCCAAAATATGCCAGATATCCTCTTGCAATATTACTTCCAGTGTCAGGTTTTGGTCTTTCAGTGTTCATTATATGAACGCCCATGTGCCCGGTTGAATCATATGAAATATAGCCTCTGGGCTCTCGCCCAAAAGGATAGGATACCTGACCGTTCTTATCAGGGACTTCCAGCGATATGATTCTCCAGGTTCCGATAAGTTTCTTAGCAATCGTGTCTTTCGATAGTGCGGCGTGTGGTTTTATTGTTGTCTGAGGTCGTTCTTGCGCGCTCTCGTTATTTTGAGCGAGGGAAAGCGACGCCGATCCACAAAGCATAAGCAAAGTGCAAAGCAAGCATATTTTCATGATCGGACTCTCCTCGTCTGACGCGACTCAGGCAACCTCCTCGACGGGTGTGTGTCATGGTTCTACAGACTTTCGCAAAACGCCCGGAGGCCCTGGTTGAACGTTGCCGCATCATCCCAGAAGGGTGCGTGTCCCGCGTTCGCCATCATCTGAATTTGAGCGTGAGCCAGGCCAGCCTTGTGCTGATCGGCTGCGGCTGGTTTGACAATCTTATCATCCGCGCCATGCGTGATCAGTACAGGCTTGCGGATCTTCGGTAGAAGATCCGCATTGTCGAACGAGCGAGAGAACAGCGCCTGACGGACGTAGGGTGGAACGGACACATTGTAGCCCAGCATCAGGTACAGGTCCTCGGCTGAGGGCTCCTGGGCTAAGCACAACCGTAACAGCGACTCAAGACTCCCTACGCTCTCTTCTACATCTGTGGCAAAGAAACCTGGTACGAGGCTGAGAAACTCAGGGGTGAGAACCGACAGCGCCTCATCACTGCCAAGCTTCGTAATGGCGCCGACAAGGTTGACACCGCTGATGCTATCCTCGCCGTAATGCCGGATGTAGTCGAGGATTACGAGTGATCCATATGACCAACCACAGAGGATCGGATGATCCAGTCTCAGAGTCTCTATGGCCGCGTTGACGTCGTCAGCCCACAATTTCGAGTCAGCGTAGCCCTCGCGAGGCTTATCTGAAAGACCATGACCTCGCATATCCATTGCAACAAGGCGGTAGTCATTGGCCAGCTCCGAGTTCATCTGCCGACTCCAGGCGAGCCAACACTGCGAAAAGCCATGGATGAACATGATTGGGCGACCTCTCGAGTTGCCCGTCTCAACAAGGTGGAGCTTTACGCCTCCGCCCCCTGTGATTCTATGACTCTTCATCATATTCCTCCTCCCTGACGTTGCTCTCTGAGAATGAGCAGCTAAACAGCGGGCAGAATTCTGTCCGGTTTGGTACACATAAGTCAAGTTGGCCTCCCGGCTTCGATGAGGCTATAGAAACCTACTCTTTTCGATAAGTCGTCACTCCTACAGTTGCGCCGTTTGTTTCAATGGTAATCGTCCCGTTGCGACCAGTCTGGAGCACGTTGGTTCCCCGCGCGACGTAGCGCTCCACGACCTCAGGGCTGGGATGTCCGAAGCGGCTGCGTTCGCCAACCGAGAACACAGCACAGGAGGGACTGACCGCATCAATGAACGCCTCTGTCGACGAGGTCTTCGATCCATGGTGTGAGACTTTAAGCACGTCAGCTCGCAGATCGATTCCTGATCGCACGAGGTCCTCCTCCGCCTGTTGTTCGATGTCGCCGGCTAGCAGGACTGCGACCGAGCCGAATACGAGGCGCAATACAACTGAATCGTTGTTGCCCGAGGTCGCTGGTAAATGCGAGGGACGTGGGGGCCACAGCACATCGATCCTGACTCCCTCGAGTTCGAAACTCTCACCCGTGCTGACCTCAGCCAGAGGGACGCGTCGTCTCGCGAACTTGTCCACGAGCCTGTCGAATTCCAGGTTCCCGGTGGGAAAATGGCCGAATATGGCTTCTCCAACGGTGAAATTGTCGGCGACCTGAGAAAGACCCCCGATGTGATCCGCGTGAGCATGAGTCGCGAGCAAGTAGTCAACACGCGTCCGATGCGTGGACCAAAGAAACCGCGACACGATTGCCTCGCCAATCGCGAAGGACCTGTCGCTAAAGTCACGTTCTCTCTCGCCCTCCATAGGCGCGCCATCAGGTCCTTCCAGAGGTGCGGCGTGCTTTCGGTTCGGATTCAAGTCAATCTCGCCACCACCGTCCACAAGCATGGTCGAACCGCGCGGAAAGACGATCAACGCGGAGTCGCCCTGGCCAACGTCGAGAAAGTGTATCGTGAGTTTTCCATTCGCACGCGGCGCCATCGGATGCACAACCGCGACTACCGATATGACCAGCGATGACACACAAAGCCATTGAGCCACTCGTCGATGCGGCCCAGGCGAAACGTGTGGAGTACCCTTCCCTTCTTGCCCGCTCGCAACAGCTGTGCTCTTTCGATCGAGCGGCCTCCACGCATCAATGAGCACCGCCAGCAGCGCCAGAGGAATGAAATAGAGCGCATATACCACCGCCTGGCGGCCTTCGTAGTGGGCTGCTCGAAAGCTCGCGAATGGCAGGTCCGAGAACGGTATGACCGCATTAGCCAAAGCGAAGTGAGCGCCGGCGGCTACTGATCCCAGCATCGACCCTAACCAGTGACTCAGCGCGCCAACGGTGATTGCGAGTGTTCCCGCCGCCATTAAGACCGCGGTCAGCACTCCGGCTGCCAGGTTCAGCAACACCCCAACCGGCGCGACGCGATTGAAATAGAAGACCGTCAACGGAAGCGTAGAAAGCTGGATTGCCATCGAAGTGACCATGAGAAACAGGGAACTCCTAACAATCGCCTGCATGCGCAACCTTCCAAGCACTCGAGCGGCCCACGCCTTTTCCAGTCGAAAGTTGACCGGCGCCTGTCGCATCTCTTCCTTGAAACCCCGTTCGTCCCAGAACAGTGCCTCCGCCAGCAGCCGCATCGCCCGCGAGCACGTAGGCGGATGCGGCGTCCTTGAAGACGGCCGCCATTCGCCGATGCTTCGAAGCTTGTCCGTAACCGGGAGCGCCAGCGTCACTATTCCGGCAACCGCGACAAAGCTCAGCTGAAACCCGGGATCGGCCACCAAAGCCGGGTTCAAGGCGAGCATCACAAAAGCCGCCAACGCCACCGTGTTGATCGAAGCCGCGCGCCGGAACAGCAAGGGACCGATCAATCCGATGCTTATCATCGTGGTCGCCCGGGTGACCGGCGGGGCAAGCCCTACCATCACGGCGTAGGCCCACAGAACCAGCATAACCAGGCTGACCCATAGCCGGCCTCGCCGCCTCGTTCGCGATATGCCACCGAGCAGCACCACCGCGATAATGCCGACGTGCATGCCCGAAATCGAAATGATGTGAAAGGTTCCGCCCTCACGAAGGCGCTCAGCCGTCTCCCGATCCAGAAAATACCGGCTGTCCATGAGCATCGCCTTTAGCGTGCCTGAAACCGGCGGTCTCAGGTTGCCGTCGATCGCGCGAATCACCCGCAACCGGAAGCTGAAGAGCGCTGCCAGGATCGGATTCACGGGCGCGTCCCCCAATCGTTCGATCAACAACGGACTCTTAATCGATCCAGTTAGCTGATATCCCCGGCGCTCCAGGAGCTCGTTGAAGTCGGGCGAGCCGGGATTGCTGTAGTTCCGGGCGCGCTCCAGCCTCACCAGGACCCGAACTCGAGCGCCATAATCAAGGCTCAGACTGTCGAATTCGCGTTTCGCCAGGTCATCGACGAGCGGCGCCATCAAATGGACGAGTCCCGCGGCATAGAGCACCTCGGCATTCAGACGAATACTCTCGACACCGATTTCCAGATAATAGGCGTCGGGAGCCGGCTCGGGCGGCCTCGCGAGTACGCCAACCAACTCGACGGGAGCCTCCGGTTTGATTAAGCCGGACTCGGACAGGATCTTAAGCGGCGAGTTCGCGGCGCCTGCTCTTTCTATCTTTGAGAGCAGAAGTCCGGCGGCGAAGAAGGCCACAAGAATTGCGAAGCTCGCGGGGCGATCACGTCCGAGTATCATGAACCCAATTGACAGGGCAATGGCAACCATCGCAAGGGCCGCCTCGCTCCATCGAGCCGGCGTGGCTCCCACATCCGCGAGAATACCAGCGACCAAAGCAAGAACGAGATAGAGGAAAGGCTGGCGGCAGACGGAGAAGCTAGAGCTGATCAATCTGGTCCCTCTAGCGTGTTGGGGCGTCCGCGCTGTTGACAACAGTAAGCGGCAGGATTCATCATCTAGGCGAAATGACTGACCGGCCTGTAGATAAACTTCTGAAGAGAGTCAATGAGCTAGCGAGATCGACCGAAGCGCCGGAAGACTCCTTCCTGATGAGGCGCCTGTCTCTGGACGATCCGGAACAGGTTTTATCGGCGATCGACGGCTTGACCCTGTCCCTGATCAGTTATTGCTATCATCGGCACCCTCGCGGTGAAAACGTGCATGAGATTATGGAGAAGCTCGAGGGCGTCAAGCCGGGTTCAGAAGAGGCGACCGAACTGGAGCGTCGCGCGGACGACGCGGCTGCCCTCCAGATCCCCTTCATAGTTACACTCAACAGAATGGTCGAAGAATACTACAACGTGCGGCGACAACTTGAACAGGTATTGTCGGCCGGCGAGTGATCAATCCCACGCGCCTTCGAGTGCAATTTCTCATTGACACCCAACTCCAGTTGGGTGCTTGTCCCGGAGTGACGACGGAACCGTTTTAATGGTTTCCGAGTGGTCTTTCGCGCTGCTTCGACTGCAAGTTCTCATTAACACGCAACTTCAGTTGGGTGTTTGTTCCGGGGGTGACGACGGGAAGTTTTTAACGGTTTCCCTGATTGCAGTCACTCGCTTCGGACAGATTCTCCACTGAAGGTTGATCTCACGTTGGGGCGTTGGAAACCGTTAAAACGGTTCCGCCAGGCCCGTCGCCGCCAAACCGAATTCAACTCCTGGCACCTTAGTCCTCATCTTCTATCCCGTGGCCGATTCTGAAGACATGGCCATCGGGGTGGCGCACGTGCATCTCCCGGATACCCCACGGCTGGTCGGTCGGCGGCAACGTTATTTCGAGACCCTGCTCCAGGCAATGCCGGTGGACCTCATCGACGTCGGCGACCATGATGCACAACCAGACTCCGTTGTCCGCGGCACCAGACCCAAACGTCGTTGCAACAGCGCTCTTGCCGCGACTGCCCTGGGAGTCGAGGGACAGGAAAATGTCGATTTCGCCCGAGCGGACGCATCCAAAGTCGGGAGGGCTACCCCAATCCCAGCTCTTCTTCCAGCCGAGTTTCTCAAACCAGGCGAAGCTCTCCTCCATATCCGAGACGTTCAGGATGGGAATCAGAAGCTTTGCGAGCATGGCATTCATCCCAACGATGGCGAACCAGGCTGTGATTCAAAGGCGGGAACGCATGACAACAAGACTTAACGACCGCGTCGACTGACTTCAGGGTTAGCCGTTTGGAAAGTTGCGATAAAACTCGTCGCGCTTGCTTGCCGCGTCGACGATTGCCCATATCCAGAGCCCAATGTTGGGCAGCAGCAGGACGAACACAGTCCACAGAGGGTTAAACACTGTAAGGCTCAAGCCAAGGCAGAGCCAGAACTTCCAGGCATCCTTCTTGTAGGTGTAAAGCCACGTCCAACAACCGAGAAAGACAGCCAGCAGAACCGCAACCGACTTGTCCTTTGGCTGAGGGTAATACAAGACAGGAGCCACTCCCTGTCCCCCTGAGTTATACGGCTGAGTGTAGGGTTGCGGATACGCGGGCTGCTGGTAGTAGGGCTGCTGATAGGGCGGCTGGTTGGTATAGCCAGCCTGCGAGGTGGGCATTGGATTCGAAGGCGGCGTGTAAGACTGAAACTGGGTCGGAGGTTCGACGGCCGATGGCGGCCCCGCAGCGGTTGCCACTCCGCAACGTGAACAAAACCGCGCTCCCTGAAAAAAGGGATTACCGCAGTTCCGGCAATTCTCTGAGTCCATACTTCCTCGGGGCCGAACGGCGCTCAGCGCGGTTCCGCAGCTTCTCGCGATTCGTAAATGCAGTCTTCAGGAAATCTTTGTCAAGCCCCTACTGGCCCGGGCATCCCGATCGCAGTCAGCAAAACTACTCGTCGGCCGAATCCTCTGGCGTCTCGCCTGCGGCGTCGTCCTCGACGCCGTCCGACGATGTACCCTTCATCTCGCTCGAGATCTCGGCACGGCGTTGCTTTGCGAGCTTCATTATCAGCGACAGGTGCTTTCGGGCGCGACGGGCCGCGGCCTTATTACTTTTCTGGCGAAAGACCATATTCTCGGCGGCGAACCGCCCGACCTCAACCAGCAACTGGCCAGTCGTGCTGCCCTGATTCCGGCGATCGAACAGACGCCGATCCCCGGCCCGGCGGTCGGATTGGCCCGTCGGCGGGCCTACATTCTCCTTGCGCCTCTCTTCTCTTCGGCGTTCCTCGCCGGCGCGTCGCTCAGCTTCGCTCCGGTTCAAAGCCTCATCGTCTGCCATCTTTCTCTCCAAGCGAAGTAGTCTCGGTTCCTGCTTTGATTCGGGGAGGCTGTCCCGGAGCCTTGCTTCGGGACCCGAAAACGCTCGTTAGCACGCGCTAGTCTACCACAGTGTCCGTTTGTTGCAATAGTGAGCAGCGGGGGATCCATCCGCGAATAACGCGAATCTTCGCTAACAAGCTTTGACTTGATGAAATGATTTACTAAGGAGGTCTGATCCGTTTTATTCGCGTCGATTCGCGAGATTAGCGGATGGTGACCGCACCAGCGTCGCAACTTTCCAAAGGAAAATCACGCAGTTATACTCAATTCTCAATTCAATTGCGAGGGGAGGACTCGTTGGAACGAAAGCACTATCATCTGATCGGCATCTGCGGCACAGCGATGGCCTCACTGGCCGGCATGCTGGTCGCGCGCGGCCAGAAGGTAACCGGATCGGACCAGAACGTATATCCGCCCATGTCAATCGAACTCGACAGGCTCGGAATCCCGGTGAACGAAGGCTTTCGCGCCGAAAACCTGGTGCAGCGCCCCGACGTGATCGTGGTCGGCAACGCGATCACCAGGGGCAACCCCGAACTCGAATTCGCCCTCAACGAGAAAATGTACCTCACGTCGATGCCCGCGCTGATCAAGGACAACTTCATTCGGGGCCATCATTCGATCGTCATCGCCGGCACTCATGGCAAGACCACAACTACATCGCTCATGGCCTGGGCGATGGAGCGCGCCGGGGCCAATCCGTCCTTTCTCATAGGCGGCGTCGCCGAAAACTTCAATGCATCATTCCGGATTACCGATGGCGATTACTTCGTGATCGAAGGCGACGAGTACGACACCGCCTACTTCGATAAAGGCCCGAAGTTCATGCACTACCTGCCCGATACGGTCATCCTCAATAACGTCGAGTTCGATCACGCCGATATTTATCGCGATCTGGATGCCGTCAAGTTCGCGTTCAGCCGCCTTATCAATCTGATTCCAGGCAAAGGGAACCTGTTTGCGGGCTGGGACTCCGACCACGTTCGGGACCTGGCTCCGGGCGCACTTTGCAACGTCGAGAGCTTCGGAACTGAAGACGATCCTCGCTGGCGGGCAACCGATTTGGATTTTTCGGGCGAGATGACCTCCTTCACCGTCCTGGAAGGGGGCCGGCTATTCGGCCGATATAATACTCCACTGGTAGGCATCTACAACGTACGGAACTGTCTTGGAGTCATCGCCGCGTGTGAGAGGCTGGGATTCGACCGAATTGCGGTCGCCGAATCGCTCGCCGAATTCAAGAGCGTCAAGCGGCGGATGGAAATACGCGGCAAAGTACGAGGGGTGACGGTGATTGACGACTTTGCCCATCATCCTACTGCCGTGCGCGAAACGCTGCTGGCGGCGCGGCAGCGATACCCGGGCCAACGCCTGGTCGCCGTCTTCGAGCCGAGATCCTACACCGCGCAGCGCAGGGACCTCCAGCAATCGTTTGTGCTCGCCCTGGCAGGCGCTGACAAAATCGTGATCGCGGGCCTGTTCCATCCCGAGCGATACACCACCGACACCGCAATCAGTCCCACGCAGATGGTCGAGGCGTTGCGCGCCAATGATCGCGAAGCCGACTTCATAGTCTCAGCGGACGACATCGTGATACACCTCCTGCCTCGTTTGCAGAAGGGTGACGTGGTGGTGGTTATGTCGAACGGTTCGTTTGGTGGAATACATGAGAAACTGCTGCGACGGCTGGACGAAACCAGCAAGAGGTAGACTTCAACCTGCGATGGACGCTACTCGTTGACGGCTTGCGGTTCGGGAACGGCGTTCAACCGGCGTGCGGCTTCGATTCGGCCCTGCAGCACCTTCTTCATCCTCTTAGGCAGGAAGAACTCCGCGACTCGTGAGATGCTCGTGACGAGTTCCTTGATGTCGTATCCGCCCTTCCAATGTTCCAGAACAACACCCCGGTTCGCCCGATTCAACAATCGCAGAAGTGAGATCGCGACGAGATACGAATCGTCGATCTGTCCGATGAACGGAATGAAATCGGGAATGACATCGATTGGAGCGATGACGTAGATGATCGTGCCGGCGAGAATGGCTTTGTCTGCCGAGGAGACGCGCGGGTCTCTCAACAGAGCGAATAGCAGCCTCATGAGGTTTGGAATGAACAGCAACAGATCCCGCATCAATGATTTCATCTTACGCCGCTCTGACATCGACATCGACTCCTCCTGAGGTCCAGACGTTTGATGTATTTTAGGGATCAAAACGATGCAGGTCAAAAGGGGAAATGCGAATTTCGAAATGCGAAATGCGAATTTTACATTTCGCACTTCGCAGTTCGCATTTCTTACCTGGGTGGATTTAGTTCGCGAATGGTTGGTGTTCCGGGGCTCAATCGGGTTCCCAACTCGATTCCTCTCAGAACGCTTTCTATCTGTTCCGGCATTACCACGCAGCCATGCTGAGTTGGTACGTTTCCAGGTGCTC
>DASYSA010000082.1:0-15414 GCA_036003885.1 Blastocatellia bacterium
GACCGACACGGCAATGAAGGTGACTACGGATGCGGTTCAGATCTTCGGCGGTTATGGCACCAGTGAGGACTATCCGGTGCAGGCGATGTTTCGCGAAGCCAAGATCGGGCAGATTGTCGAGGGCACCAATCAGATTCAGCGAATGATCATCGCGCGAGAGATGTTGAAGAAGCTGCGGCAGTAGATCGGCGACACCGGGCAGAAACGTTCTCTCGAACCCCACTTCGTTCGCTCCGGGTTTGACTAACACAGTCTGGATGTATAGCATTGCCGCGTTCAGCACAACGCCGGCTAGGTGGCTCGGTTAGGGGATTCATTCCTCTCCAAGACAGCGGTATAGGAATTCGCGGACTGTGCGAGTTGCGCGTGCGAACAGATGCCAGGCCCGGCATCGGATTCAACATGACCCTCGGGATCCCATCGGCGGCTGAAACGCGATCTCACTCTTAGAGCCGGAGACTTTGGGACCGCGCTGCCTTTTCCGGCTCGATCCTTCCTGGCCATGGCCGGCAAGTGAAGACTTCGAAAAAGACGTAAGAGAGCACTGAAACCAGAACGCTCACGATACCAGGATCATCAAGGAGACCACACATGAATATTCGCCCCCACAAAAAACAGAGTTCAATCTCGAAGCGACCCGTCAAGCGCGCAAATGATAGCCGCACACATCTTGCGGTGACGCTTGTCGTGGCTCTGACCGCGATTTTGGCTTTTGTCGCTTTTTCAATGAGAGCCGTGCACGTCGACGCATCGGCCCCGGTGCAGTCCGGCATAAGCGAAACCGCCGCACGCCAGATTGACGCTTTGATTGCTGAAAAAGAATCGCGCACGCCTGCGCAGCAAAAGATCGATTCTCAACTACTCTACGCTGCGAAGATGAATCGAGGCGAGATGATCGCCGAAGGCATTCCCACGCTGCAAGTCAACGTGACTACAGACGACAGCCGGAAGAGTGACACAAACGTCGGGCCGCTTGTGGACGACTCGAAACCTCGCAGTGACAGCGCCGGGAGCGATGAGTCCCGCGTCATCGTCGACATAAGCGCCTCGCTCGGCGGCACCGTGCTTTCAGACATCAAGGCGGCGGGAGGAGAGATTCTCAACGCGATGCCCGCATACAACAGCGTTCGCGCCTCGCTGCCGCTCCAGAAACTCGAGGAGATCGCAGCTAACCCGCAAGTCCGGTTCATCCAACCGAAACAGGAATCTGTAACATCTGGAGGCCCCGCCCCGCCGATGGCTGCAAGGCCGTCCCCGTTGGGCGCATCTCTTCCGGCCGGCTTCGCTGGACGCGCGGCAAACGTCAGGGCGAAGCTCGCGGGGTTGTTGCCGAATGCCTCACAAATCCATCCCTTCGTCGGTAGCCAGAATGCCCAGGGTGACACGACTCACAGGGCTGCAGCTGCGCGTGCCACCTTCGGCGTTAACGGCTCAGGGGTCAAGATCGGAGTTCTTTCGAATGGTGTTGTGAGTCTGGCGGCGAGTCAGGCCCTGGGTGATTTAGGACCGGTGACGGTTCTTCCAGGTCAGACCGGCACAGGCGATGAAGGAACGGCCATGCTCGAGATCATTCATGATCTCGCACCGGGGGCTCAGCTCTTTTTCGCAACTGCGAACACGAGTATTGTCTCGTTTGCTCAAAACATCCGCGATCTGCGGACCGCCGGCTGCGACATCATCGTGGACGACGTCTTCTACTTCGTCGAGTCCCCCTTCCAGGACGGCGCACCGGGACCCACCAACACGAATGGCGGGGCCGTCATTCAGGCTGTGAACGACGTTGTAGCGGGCGGGGCGATGTATTTTTCGTCAGCGGGGAACTCAGGCAATAAGAACGACAGCACGTCGGGCGTCTGGGAAGGCGATTTCGTAGATGGGGGCGCCTCAGCAGCTCCGCTCCCTTTGACGGGAAATGTTCACAACTTTGGCGGCCAGAACTTCGACGTCATCACGGCAAATGGCAGCCAGATCAACCTCTACTGGTCAGATCCACTGGGCGGGTCATCGAATGACTATGATCTGTTCATTTTGAATTCTACGGGCACCTCGGTGCTTGCCAGCTCGACCAATATCCAAAACGGGACACAGGACCCGTTCGAGGTAACCGGCACCGGTGTCAATCTGCGGATCGTCGTCCTCAAGAAGACTGGCGCAGCCGCGAGATTCCTGCACGTGAACTCGAACCGCGGCCGGCTCAGCATCAACACTGTTGGGCAGACTCACGGGCATGCCGGGGCAACGGGCGCGTTCGGATGCGCGGCGACCCCCGCGAACCTGCCGTTTGGGGCGCCGCCCAATCCAGTAGGTCCATTCCCTAACCCCTTCAACTCGACCAACACCGTCGAACTCTTCAGCTCCGACGGCCCGCGGCACATCTTCTACAATGCCAACAGCACTCCCATCACTCCGGGCGACGTATCTTCGACGGGCGGCACAACGTTACAGAAGCCCGACATCACCGCAGCGGATGGCGTTTCGGACACCGGCGTGGGAGGCTTCCCGACGACTTTCTACGGAACCTCCGCAGCGGCTCCGCACGCGGGCGCAATCGCAGGTCTGATCAAGTCCGCCGGGCTCTTCAGCAATGCACAGATTCGCACCGCGCTGCTGAGCACGGCGATCGACATTGAAGCCGCCGGAACGGACCGGGATTCCGGGGCCGGGATTGTAATGGCCTTTGAAGCCCTGAACTCTCTGGGAGTGTCTACGCAGGTGGCCAATGTTGACCTTGGTACGATATCGGCAGTTGAGAACCCCGGCGACGCCGATGGGATCATAGAGGCCGGGGAAGGCGGCAGCCTCACCGTGCAACTGACAAACAGCGGAGTCGTCGATGCTACGAACGTAAGCGCGACGCTCACAACTTCGACTCCCGGCGTGACCATAACGCAGCCCGGCGTATCGGACTACCCAAACATTCCGAGTGGCGGCGGAACCGCTAACAACACCACTCCCTACACGTTCACACTTGCTCCAACCTTCCCTTGCAGTGGTACTCTCGTGTTCACGCTCACCGTGACCTACACGGGAGGTCCAAGCCCGAAGGTGTTTAGCTTCAGCGTCAACGTCGGCCTTCCCCCGACCGTGATCACGACTACGCTCGACGCGACGCCACCCGCGGGCGGAACGGGATTCACCGCAACAACAGGGCTACAGACTCCTCGAATCACCCGAGCGAATCCTGCCGGCACTTGCGGGGCCACCAAGGCATTCCCTGGTGTTACCGGAACCGGTACCCGCCAGTTCGACGCCTACTCGTTCACGACTTGCGCCGGCAGCGCGCCGTACTGCGTGACTATAACCCTGACCAATAACTGCACGGGCAACAAGCAGCTCTTCGATGCCGCTTATTCGGGGACGTTCGATCCGAATAATCTGGCAACCAACTATCTGACAGACGCCGCCGCCAGCAATATCGTCGGCGGGCCGATCACCTTCTCGGTGACGATTCCCGCGGGATCAACGTTTGTCGTGGTCGTGGCGGACGTCAACACCGGCGTCGACAGTGCCGTCGGCTGCTCGTATACGTTGCGCGTTTCCGGCGCGTGCCTCTCCTGTCAAACCAACAATCTCCCGCCGGTTGCGCAATGCCAGAACGTTACTGTGTCGGCCGGCGCAAGCTGCACGGCCAACGCTTCAATCAACAATGGTTCATCCGATCCCGAGGGCGGACCTCTCACGATCACTCAATCCCCAGCCGGTCCCTATCCTCTGGGAACCACCACGGTATTGCTGACCGTCGTGGATAACAAAGGCGCAACCAGCCAGTGCACGGCTACTGTGACCGTCACGGACACCACACCCCCGACGATCACTTGTCCCGCCAACCTCACTGTGAGCACAGCGCCGGGACAATGTTCCGCCGTGGTGAGTTACGCACCGACCGCAACGGACAACTGCCCAACGCCGACTGTCGTATCCTCTCCCGCGTCGGGTTCGAGTTTTCCGAAAGGCGTGACTACTGTGACTGCAACAGCAACCGATGGTGCTGGGAATACAGCATCCTGCTCATTCACGGTCACCGTTAACGATACGGAGCCGCCTGTAATCACCTGTCCCGGCAACCTCACTGTGAGCACAGCGCCGGGCCAATGTTCCGCCGTGGTGAGCTACGCAGCACCGACCGCAACGGACAACTGCCCAACGCCGACCGTCGTATCCTCTCCCGCGTCGGGTTCGAGTTTCCCGAAAGGCGTGACTACTGTGACTGCAACGGCAACCGATGGCGCAGGCAATACAGCATCCTGTACATTCACGGTCACGGTTAACGATACGCAGCCGCCCGTAATCACATGTCCCGCAAATATCACGGTGGTGACTCCAAATGGGGCACCGAATGTGATCGTCAACTACGCGGCGCCTACAGCCACCGATAACTGCCCGGGTGTCACTGTCGTCTGCAGCCCGGCGTCGGGTTCGAGTTTCCCGCTCGGCACGACAACCGTGTCTTGCACCGCGACCGATGCGTCCGGAAATACGGCGACGTGCGGCTTCACAGTGAGTTCGTTCGACGTCTGCTTGCAGGACGACGGCGGCCCGACGACTGTCGTGCTTGTAAACAGCGCGACAGGGGACTATCGCTTCTGCTGCGGCGGAACAGTGTATACGGGAAGGGGAGTCGTAACCAGCCGAGGCGGCGCAATCACCGTGGAGCACAACACGACGACGAGGCGCGTGTTGATCAAGCTGGACCGAGCCTCGCGGCAAGGCACAGCCTCATACGCGTCACCGCCCGGCCAGATCCTCTGCACGATCAGAGACACGAACATAACGAATAATTCTTGTATGTGTCAGTGATAGTGCAGTGAAGAGAAAGTCCGAGGGGTGACTCTCGGTAGGGGCCGGCTGAATCTTTGGCCGGTCCCTGGTCTTTTTTGTGAGAACCGGGGATTCACGGGCCGGGGTTTCACCGCGGAGGCGCAATGGACCGAAGGGGGCGCAGACGTGAAGAAAAGATCCTATTGCTGGAATAGGTTCAGACTCCTGATTGCGCTCTGCGCTTTGGCCGTCGGACCAGGAAATAGATCGCTGCTCCAATGAGGTTCGCGAGAAGAATGACAAGAATCCAAACGATTTTATCCATTCCGCTCGGTTCATTGATTGCGCAGTCTATCAGCACCCATGCCCAGAATACGAATCCTATCAGGATCAGCAGTTCTGTAGAACCTAATGATCCCATTATCGCTCCTCTCTGATGAGACCTCACTTCGCTTTTGCGAGATGGCGGTATTCTAAAAGTGGATTGGGAGGGAGGATTAGAGTTTCAGCAAGTCGCCAGGTACTGCTTTCAAAAGAACTGAAGCTCGACCGGGTAGGGAATTATGCCGGCTTGATGGCCGCGCTCGAGCAGCAATCTCACGGCTTCGCGGCCCCGGTCGCCATAGTCGATCGTGTAGTCGTTCACATACATCCCCACGAACTTGTCGGCCAACGCGGTCTCCATTCCACGCGCATAAGCCATCGAGTGCCGGACCGCATCAGTTCGATGCGCCAGCCCATACTCGATCGACTCGCGCAGCAATCGCGACACTTTCTCGATCAACTCAGGACCCAGTGACTTCTTGATCGCGTTGCCTCCGAGCGGCAGCGGCAAGCCCGTCTCCTGCATCCACCACTCGCCCAGATCTGCCACCTTACTGAATCCTCTCGCCGCATAAGTCAACTGACCTTCATGAATCAGCAATCCTGCGCCGGCCTCGCCGCGCTCAACTGCATCCATGATCTGGTCGAACGGAATTACCACCGTGTCCACGTCGCCCACGCACAGACGAAGAGCCAGGTAAGCGGTAGTCATCTTGCCCGGCACGGCTATCTTGACCCCGCGCAGTTCCTCGAGAGTCATCGGTTGCGGCGCGATGAGGAGCGGGCCGTAGTTGTCGCCAATAGACGCCCCAGATGTGAGCAGCGCGTACTGATCGAGCACGTAGGCATAGGCATGAATGGAAACCGCTGTGATATCCAACTCGCCCTTCAGCGCCCGGCGATTGAGCGTTTCGATGTCCTGGATGACGTGGCGAAAGGTCAGGCCCTCCGTGTCGATCTTGTCCGCGGCGAGCGCGTAGAACATGAAGGCATCATCCGGGTCAGGACTGTGGCCGAGCGTGATCTCTCTTTTCTCCATGTTGAGTCCGTGTTCGAGAATTGAATCGGAACTATAGCGAGGGCAGTGTGCCTTCGCAAGTAAGGGAGAAGGGGAGAAGGGGAGAAGGGGAGGGCGCGGTACCATATCCCCTTCTCCCCGGTGCACGGTCCTTCAATGAGGTCAATCCATTCATACCCTCAAAGAGACCATCCATCCCTAACTTTCCACTGCTTACCGGCTCAAGTTTGTTCTCTCCAGCGGCGCGTAATACAATTGCGGATTCTCAGTAGAAACCTCGGCTGATCTGTAAAGACCATGGGTTCAAGCGACACAGCGACATTGGTGAACGTTGTAGGCTTCGTGACCGGCGGTGCCTTGTATGCGACGCTGTTGGCAATGGTGTGGCCGGCTCACCGAGGTTTGCGCGCGCTTAGGCCTAAGATTGTGAGCCTCAAATCGCGCGAAGCGGACTCGCTCTTGATAGCGACCGCGCTATTGGGACTCACTTGGAATGTTGGGGCGCTGATCGGCATTCTGATTAAGGGATTCAAACTCGGCGAGGCCCAGACGTTGGTTGCGCTCACGTTCTCAGCTCTTGGGTTGCTGCCTGCCGTGGTAGTTCATTCGGTCCTAAGAAGCAGCGATCGACTGCGGTCTCGCAAAAGCGCCTTTGCGATCGTGATCGTGGCCTACGTCTTGAGCTTCGCATCAGGCGTTTTGAATGTCTGGAGCGCCCTTGTTTGGCGCGTCGCGCCGTCTCGGACGGGGCTGCTACTGCTGACTGTGGGCTTCAGTATTCTCGCCGCCCCTCTCGCGCTGTTGACGCGCCGGCAACGCGGCTGGCAGCGCGCCCTGTGGATAGTTGCCCTCGCCATCTTCGCTGTGTCCGCGCTTCACCTCTCGCACCCCGAAGGTAATCACTATTCGTGGACAGTCGAACTTGCAGGGCATCATGCGTCGCTTCCGTTGGCGCTTGCGATACTCTATCAGGACTACAGGTTCGCTCTTGGGGACATCTTTCTCAAGCGCGTTTTGAGGCTGGTGCTGCTTGTAGCTCTTGCGTCGGGTTTGTATTCTGGCATCGCGTCGCCTCTTTTGAGTTCCTCCATCCGCGATGGAGACAGAGACCCGCGAGCTGTCGTAGTGCTGCTCTTGCTGTGGGTCGCAACTGCACTTGTTTACCCAACTTTGCAACGCTCAGTGGCGTCCTTCGTCGATAGGGTTGTGCTGCGCAGGAGGGACTACCAAAAACTGCGCGCGGAGATTCTTCAAGCAGCAGAGAGCTGCGGGACTATTGAAGCAATTCTCGATGGTGCGTGCGTGCGTCTGAAGTCCGCCCTTACCGCCGTTCGTGTGAGCTGGCAGACGCCGGATCCCACAAGTGTGCTTTACTCTGACAACACCTCATCGGCGGCGCCCGCAGACCAGTTTCGCGCGGTTTTGACAGTCGCAACGACCGAAGAACCTCGCTACGAGATCCTTATCGGTGAGCTGTCCGCGGGGCGGCGGTTGCTTTCGGATGACATGCTCTTTCTTGAATCGCTAATGGATGCGCTAGGCAGGCAGATAGACGCACGCCGCATGATCGACGAGCGATATCAGCGGGACCTGCGGCAGCAAGAGATTAGCAAGCTTGCGGCGGAAGCTGAGCTCAGGGCACTTCGGGCGCAATTGAATCCCCATTTTCTCTTTAACGCGTTGACGACGATTGGATTTCTGATACAGACAGCGCCAACGCGCGCCCTGGGAGTTCTACTTCAACTCACTGGTCTCCTGCGGGGCGTATTGAAACCCGCAGGCGAGTTCGTCAGCCTGGGCGAAGAGATAGAACTTATACGCTCGTACCTTGAAATTGAGAGTTCTCGCTTTGAAGACAGACTGCGAATCCAGATCGACGTTCCAGCGAGTCTTCGGGCGATACGAATTCCTCCGCTGCTTGTTCAGCCACTCGTGGAGAATGCAGTGAAGCATGGCATCGCTCGTTCAAAGACTGGGGGAGATGTAAAGGTAACCGCGAGATTCGAGACCGTTTTTATCGACGATCCGAATCCGCTGAATCTTTTGTGCATCAGAGTTCAGGATACAGGTGTCGGAGCTAGCGAGTCGCAGTTCACTCGAGAACGGACTCCTGGTCTGGGACTGAGGAGCATAGAGCAGCGCCTTAAGTCCTACTACGGCGCGGCCGCATCACTTGTAATCCATAGCGAATCGGGTCGCGGCACGACTGCGGAGCTATGGATACCAGCTCCTTCCGCCGAGACGTTGGCCCAAAGGAGGCCTGCGTGACTTCGAAGTTGCGAGTCGTGATTGCTGATGATGAACGTCCCGCGCGATCGTTCCTCGCCGCTATGCTCAACTCGATAGAGGACGTCGAGATCGTCGGAGAGGCAACAAGCGGCACCGAGGCCATCGAATTGATAGAAGAGCAACGGCCGGACCTAGCTCTGTTGGACTTGCAGATGCCCGAGGTTGACGGCATAAGCGTTGTCCGCCTGGTGAAGAAGGACAGGCTCCCCCTGATCGCTTTCGTTACGGCCTACGACGAATACGCAGTCAAGGCTTTCGAGTTGAACGCGGTCGACTATCTGCTGAAGCCCGTGAGTGCAGCACGTTTACGCGAGACGATCAGCCGGGCACACGAGCTCCTGGAACACCGGGAGCTGCTTCAAGACGCGAAATCGCGATTGAGGACTGCTGCTGCTGACTATGCCGAGGCTGCGGGCCAGCTCAGTTACCTTGAGCGAATCCCCATCAGAAAGCGTGATGAGATAATCATCGTTCCAATAACGCAGATCGCGTCGATCGTGGCGGACGGCGAGCTCCTCCAGATTACGACTGTGCGCAGCGAGCGTCATACAATTACCTACCGCCTGAAGGAGATCGAAATGCGGCTGGATCCCGCTCGATTTGTTCGACTCGGACGAGGTACGCTGGCTAATGTCGATATGATAACGAAAGTAAACGCGATGCCCGGCGGCACTTATTTGGTCACTCTGACTAACAACCAGCAGTTGAGTGTTAGCCGTCTTCAGTCCCGACTGCTGCGTGATCAACTGCTCAAGCTGTGAGTAGGGCCCGCGTGCCGCCAGCCCGGGCCCTACTGGATGCCACTAAACAATGACGGGTCGTCTCACTGAGGTTTGAGCGCGGGTTTTCGTTGATCTCCTGTTTCTTCATCGACCAGCATCGAAGTATGGAAGTAGATCGCACTCTCTCAGCGGAAGCTCATTGCGGCGGTGCATTGTCTGGTCATCTCTTCAACGATTGATAGCCCTCTCTGTATGTTAGCGAGAGCCGCCCCAGCCCTTTCGGCGGCTTCAGCTTCATTCGAATCTTGTGCCATCTGCCGTCTAAACCGGTGTTGCTAGGGTAAAACGCCAGAGAATACTGGCGTCGCAGCTCAAGCGCTATTCGAGCGCAGATTTCAATCAGTAACTCCTCGTTGTATGCGTTCGGAAAGAAGGCTCGGCCTCCAGTCATACTCGTTATCTTTTCGAGAACGGACCTCCCGTACTTTGAAGACAGTGAATCATTTGAAAGCGCGTCCGTAAGACTCACTGCATAGATCTGCACATCGGCTTCAGTTACTCGCGCCCGAAGCTCCTCGCCGTTATATCGGCTCTTGTTGTCCTCGCCGTCCGAAATGATGAGAATTGCTTTCCTGGGATGGCGTCCTTGCTGCACCTTCTCTACACCAACGTATACGGCGTCGTAGAGCGCTGTCGATCCGCGTGGAGCGACAGATCTTAAACCATCAACGATTCGATCAGCCGACTTGGTGAAATCCTGGACCAGCACAGGCTTGTCATTGAAAGCTACTAGAAAGAAATCGTCGTCCCGGTGTGATGTCTCTAAGAATCGTTTTAGCGCACGCAATGAATGGCCCATGCGGTCTTTCATCGAATGGGATACGTCAAAAACTATCCCAATTGAGAGCGGCGTGTCCTCGTCTGAAAAATGCGCAATCTGCTGCTCTACATCATCGTCATAGACCACGAAATGTTCCTTCTTGAGGCCGGAGACAAATCGTCCAAGATGATCTCTAACCGTGACGGTCAAGCTGACAAGATTGGTCCCGATGAGAATCTTCTGCTCGCTTCGGTCACTTTTCTGTCTCAGGGTGGGATAGTTTCTCTCATTCTGAATCTCGGTGTGAGTCGGGCAGGAGAGAGAGAGCTGTTGCCACCGTCCGCCATCGCCCACCGGACGGCACAACACCGAAATCAAGGAGACCAGGGCCAAAATAACAGAAACATGTTCGCTGCCCCATGTCTTCAAGTTTCCTGGCTGTCGTTGAGAAGATTGCGCTTTGCCAGCCATTACTTCGTCGCGGCACACATAAGTGCGCTTGATCAAGGCGAGGGTATAGAATACTGGGCCAGCCTGAGCGCAGAATCAGTTTTTCAATGGACGGACAGTGAGGGCCATTCAGTTGACGATTTGGGGCAGTGAGTGGAGCAGTTCTTATGGCGACCGGGTATTTTTCCGACCTGCGACGGACCATTCAAAAGAGCGACTTGCCGAATGGAAATGGGTGTCATTCCAACAGTTTTAGAATCAACATCAGACCGACGCCCGCTGCCATTGCAATGAATTGCACTAGCGATTTGGACGGGTTTATTTCTTTATGGAGTTCGGGTATCAAATCTGACCCGGCAATGTATATGAATCCACCAGCGGCAAACGGTAAGATCAAAGAAGTGAATTCCTTGAGTTGGGAGCCGACAAGCAGCGAGACAATCGTCCCAAGAATGGCGAGCGTGGCTGAAAGGAAGTTATAACCCAGAGCCTTCGTTTTTGAGAACCCGGCATAAAGCAAAATGCCAAAATCACCTATCTCCTGCGGTATTTCGTGGAAGATCACAGCCAGAGTGGAAGCGACTCCGATTGGCAGACTAACCAGATAGGACGCTCCGATGATCATTCCGTCTATGAAATTATGTATGCCATCGGCGATGAGGTTCATGTAGCCTACAGGATGTATGGGATTGTCGGAGGACTCCAGAGTATGCTGATGTCTCCATAGAAAGAATTTTTCCAGAATGAAAAACGCGAATATCCCCGCCAATATGTAAAGAGAAGCTGCTTGTTTTGACGTGGATCCATCAAACGAATCCGGGATCAGGTGGATGAAAGCGTCCCCAAACAAACTGCCGATGGCGAGGCTGACCAGGACAAAGATTATTTGTCTCAGCCTTCGCTCACTCATTGAGATGAAGGCTATCCCTACGAGTGAAAGGAGGCTCACAAGAATGACGCTGGCAATCGCGTAGGCCCACTTTTCTTGCATAAGTGTTTTCGTCTGAATGGCTGAGCGATGTCGATTATAGCGAAGGTGCTGATCCAATCAAGAATATCGAGCCCCTTCGACGGGTCCAGGTAGGTAAGGCTGATAAAAAACGACTCCCGCTATTGTGATGAGCAATAGCGGGAGTGTCGCACATCCGTTGTGAACTTGGGCTTCTCTGCTTGAAGCTCTTAGAAGAATCTAAACGTGTAGGTCAGCCGCACGCCACGGCCGATCTCAGGCGCAAACTCCTTGATGAATGACAGATGGTTGCGGTACAGGCGGTCTCCGAGGTTAAAGGCCGAAACGGAAATAATGTGCGCGGAGTGCTGCTCCGCGAACAGGTACGAGGCGTTAATATTGAACGACGTGTACCCTCCGGTTCGAGTCTCGGTCGGAAAGATCCGGTCCTGATCTTTCGACATCACCGCTTCCGGCGCGAAGCGGAATCCCTTATAGGTCGCCTCGAAACCGATGCGACCCCGGAGTGGCGGTATGCGTGGCAGCGGCGTGTTCGTGTCCGTCAGCTTCGCGTTGACATAATCGACCTCTGAGAGCAGCCAGATATTACGGTGCAGTCCGATGTCGAGCCGAGCCTCCGCTCCGGTGTACCGCGTCTTTCCTTGAGCGTAGTTGGCCACGGTGAGACCGTCCTCCACTTCGCCGGTTGGCGCGAGGAAAATGAAGTTCTTCAGGTGATAGTGGAAGTAGTTCACTTCGGCGCGCACTCGGCTCGTGGAATGGCGAAGCGATACGTCCAGGCCATCGGCCTGCTCATGGTGAAGGGTTGGGTCGCCTATCTCGAAGGTGGCATTGCCTCCGTGGGGTCCAAGGTTGTAAAGCTCCTCGAGAGCCGGCGCACGATACGAATGCGTGTAGTTGACAACAAAAGCGCCGCCCTTCCAGGTTGGGACACGCATACCGACAGCGCCTGAAAACCCGTTGAACGATCGATCGGGTGTCGGACGGTCAACGACTCCTTGTTCAGGCCTGTAACCGTTGTGCTCGAATCGCCCACCGAACTGAAAACCGATATGCTCAAAGTCTAACTTCTCCAGCGCGAACGCCGCGAAAGCGTTGTGAATCGTAGGGGGCGCCAACGCCTCCTCGCCCAGCGAACTGTAATCGCGGCGCAATCCCCAGAAACCGAAGGTGCCCGACCATTTGCCGGTCTTTCGCTCGTCGAATGAACCGCGATAGGTGAATGTCTTGTTCTTGAACGTCGTGTTCACCACGTTCTCGACGGGATTGATCTCCTCGTGCTTGTAGTCGTTATACTGCAGCGAAAACTGCGCGTCGGTGACAAATGAGTCTATTTCCCGGAAGCCGCCGTTGAACCTTATGCTGTGGCGGCGAGGATTAAGGAAAACGATCTCCGGCTCTTCTTCGGCCGGATCAAACGGAATACCATAGCGCCGCCTGTCGAATGAGTAACCGATACTGAAGAATGATTTACCTGGATAGTAGGCAAATCCGCCCGAGCCGGCCCCTTCTTTAGTGTACGAGTTCGTGATCCGTCCGATCGGTGTATCGTAATCGCCCGCTCGTTGGCCACTGCCGTTGGCCCAGCCGAGCCATTTCTTGGTTCCGTACTCAATGCCGCCACCGCCGCCGCCCTGCCAATTGTTGCTGCTTCCAAAGGCGGTGACGTAACCGCGAAGGCCAGGATGAGCCGCATCGTGCTCAGATATGGCATTCACCACGCCGCCTATGGCGCTACTGCCGTAGAGCAACGTCGCGGGGCCTTTGACTACCTCGATTCTCTCGAGGCTCAAAAGGTCGATGGGTTCGGTATGATCTCCAGACTGGAAGCCAAGCGCGCCAACCCGGTTCCCATCCTCCAATACCAGTACACGTTCACCGTCGAATCCCCTGATCACTGGACGCCCGTTGCCGGGTCCAAACGAGCGCTTCGCGATTCCGAGTTCGTGATCTAAAACATCGCCCAGCGATTGCGTATTGCGCTCCGAAATCTCGGAAGCCGTCAGAGATGTAACCGACTGAATGGAGATGAAAGAGGTCTCTTCTCCGCCGGCCGCGCTGACGTTAACCTGTTCGCCAACGACTCTGAGGCGTAACTGGAAGTCGGCGGTAGTGGTGCCACCGGTAACCGATACCGACTGAACCACGTCGGGAACTCGGTCCAGGTGAGCGACAACGTTATAGGTCCCAGGTGGAACGTTCTGAATTTCGTAGGTTCCATCATCGCTGGTGTCGGCAGAGCGCTTCAGTTGAAGGATCGTCACGATAACGCCGTGAACGGGTTTGCCGGAGGTCTCAAGCGTGACCGTTCCCCGCAGCGTGCCGTTCGCCTGGCCATAACCGAGTGATGGAAAACTACCGAAGAAAAAGCCGACAACTAAGATATGACTAATCTGCTTCTTAAGGTTCATGAGGGAAGCCTCCTTGAAGTGAGTGCAAAGGTCGACTCAGAGACGCAATCAAGTTGCCGCAAAACAACACGCTCTCCACCGGGCGAGCTTGATTGCACGAGTCTATTATTGTGATCAACGCATTTACGGCGTTATGCTGAGGCTCAGTTAGTTCCATTGTAGGTCAGTTGAAGATAGACCCAATGAGGGATACTCACATCGCGTATTCAATGGGTGGACGCAAATGGAGGGTGAACGGGCGAAATGTCCGAACAGATGGCGACAGGGGGCAAGGGTGCTCATTGCATACCCGACTGGGGTGGGTCAACAACGGCGATCTCGTCCCTGGGCTCGCGAGAAAAGAATTAACCACCAGTCCAAATCACAGTCGGGTGTTCAACCTCGGGCGTGGTTGGGCTTCCCTTTTTTGGACGCGAATAGTGCGGTGTCCGCTCATTAATGCTTGAGAGCAGATTTTCTTCGAGTTGCTTTCTCTTCTTCAGTCAGCGTCGAGGCATAGCCGTAGATTGCAGCCTCCCAGTCACCGTACATTGGATTGGGCAAGATGATGAACTGCGTACCGAACTTCTTGCGGGCGGCATCAACAGCCGCCGCCCTTTCCTCCGTTGTCTTCCCTTCAAACACGTTGCTAAAGTCGGCGAGGTTGTCGCCAAGCAACAACACGATTCGATACTGGCGACTGATCTCCTGCCGGCGCGACTCTTTCGAAGCGCCGTCAATTCGAACCATGATCGTTTGCTCGTTTACATCGGGAAGGTCTAGCTGCTTAAGGTTGGCGATCGTCGCGGCTTTCTCAGCCTGCCGCCGATTGGTGACGTAAAAGACGCGTACCCGCCGCGAAGCCGCATAGCGAAGGAACTCGACTGCTCCTGGAAGCGCCCCTGCTTCGGCACGCTCACACCACGCCGTCCAACTCGCAGAGCTGTATGGCTCATGCTTGAGGATCAGTTCGGCTTGATAGCGACTGTTGTCCAGCACCGTTTCGTCTACGTCTGCGATTACAGCCCGCCTGCGTGAAGAATGGTGATTCGTTTTGAGGTCGCGATCAAGCATCAGGCGCGCCAGGGTAAATGCCTGATATCTCAGCGCTCGTGCTTCTGCTGACGACTGAGTCCATACCACAGCGCCGGTTTGATACTCGTTATCGGCTGCGTCCGATCTGGCTGAAGCTGTTGTTCCCGTTTGGCCTGAGACCGCTGGAGATAGTATTAATGCGATCAGGACCGCAAGACTGGCTTTGCCAACTTCGAGTAACAGTCTCGATGTGAACGCCCTTCTATGTCTCATGCTGGAGATCCTCCTCGATCACGCAAATACCGTCTGAACTAGCTCCCAAGGGTTCCTAACCCGGCGCGCGGACCTTAGCGGATCGATGCTACCAGAATATCCTCCTATTTGTTTTGCTGTTCTCAAAACGTAGTTCATACTCTTGAAGTTTTTTTTCGCGTATCACTTTCGGGAACCGCTACACACATCGGTAGTCAATCCCTGCGTAATTCGATGTTCTCTAGAATGTCGTATCTGCTCTCTGTCACCTCGCTAGCCCTTTGAAAGGTCAACCACCCTCGTTGATACACTTTGCGGCTTCTCGGAGCGTGAAAAAGACTCTTTCGCGTGGTGTTTAATACATGCTCGTAGTCGTCTTCCGCGCT
>DASYSA010000083.1:0-7225 GCA_036003885.1 Blastocatellia bacterium
AGAATCCAGATGCTCTGCTGGCCGGAATCCGTGCTCACGTAGGCGACGTACTTTCCGTCGCGCGAGATGTCCGGCCCAACCGCGGTGCCGGTTCGCGTTA
Source organism: Blastocatellia bacterium (assembly GCA_036003885.1). GTDB lineage: Bacteria > Acidobacteriota > Blastocatellia > UBA7656 > UBA7656 > DASYSA01. The sequence goes on from DASYSA010000083.1 coordinate 101, forward strand.
GTCTTACGGTTTCCCAGCCGCGATAGGAGTTCACGTGCGCACCTTCTGAGCGCCGATGGATGAGCCTGAAACCGAGAAGTCCGCCTGCTGCCAGAATAGCTGCGACAACTGTCGCCCAGATCCAGATTCTCCTGTAGGCGCCGCGCTGTCTGCGCAGGGTCGCATCGGGCGTGTTCCGCCCAACCCAGTCCTGGTCAAAGACTCGGTGGTAGATCCGATTCCTCACCGCGAGAAAACCGCACTCCACGCGCACGATACCCGACAGCCTCAAGACGTTTATGATCGCGTTGTTCTCATCGTCCCTGATGCTCTTTCCTCTGCGCGCCTGTTCGTAGAGGCTCAGCAAATCTCCCAACTCAACTTCGCTGCGCAGCATCCGATCCCGTACGAACAGCAAGTTGTCGTCTTGCTCTTTCGCCCGCCTGGTGAAGAACAACTCGTCGCACAGTCGATCAACCAGTTGCGGATTGCCGATTGCGAACTGAGGATTTGCTTCGGACACAGACTCACAGAGCCGTTGAGTCAGATAGGGGTGCCCGCCGGTCCAGTAGAGTATCCGATTGAGCAATACTGATCTTTCCTGATGGGTCTCCTCCAGGCCGAACGCCAGGACTCCGGCTTCTTCCTCGGTGAAGTCGCGGAGCTCGATCCGCCGACCAATATTGAATGGAGTCATCAGAGTGTCGCGGATGAGATCCGACGGCGCGGCAACGCCCAACAGACAAAAGCTCAGCCGCTCGAGCTCAGGATCTTCAGTGCGATGGTTGAAAAACTCTCGGATGCCGGCGAAGAACTCGTCGGTCGAGAACGGCAGACTACGAACCGCGTCTATCTCATCAATGAAGATCACAACACGGCTTGCATTTTGCCGGAGCACTACTTCTCGGAGGGCGCTCATCCACCTCTGAAGCGGACCCAGACCCGGATGTCCGTCCCAGAACTCTTCGAGCTCGGATTCAATATTAAACTGATAGGCGATCTGCGTGAGCAGCCCTCCATACCATTGCTCGGCAGTCAGATTAATTCCGATGGCAGTGAGGTCAAGCACCGCGACCCCAAACCCTTCATCGCGCAGTCGCGCCGCGGTGCGCACCATCAATGAGGACTTACCCATTTGTCGCGCGGTGAGCACGTAACAGAATTGCCCGCCGCGAAGTGAGTCGTAGAGCTGGCGGTCGGCCGCGCGAGTCACGTAGCACAGCGCGTCGCGCGCGAGCGTGCCACCGGTAAAGTAGAATCGCCTTTCTGGATGCGCTTTCACTGCGGTCACAGCAGGTGCCTCTCGAAATACATGACGTAAAGCCGGCAGCGCAGCCTTGCGTCGCGCGCCGAGTCTCCAAGCACCAGACCCGCGGTTCGCAACCGGTAGAAACGTTCTGCTGTCGGGCATTGCTTGCCTTGCAACAGGTCGCGTACCGCATCACATAGCTCACGATCCTGTGAAAGCGAGAACCACATGCGGCGAAGGTGGTCGCCGAAGGGCCCTGCGTTGAGATCGGCCTTGGCTTCGAGAGTCGACAGGTCAAAACCGTTCGCAACCATCTCATAAAATCCCCGTCGTATAAGATAGGGATGGCCGCTGACCAGGCCAAAGTAGCGAGCCAGGTCGGACTCATCGCGCAGGGGCGAGCCGTAGAGTCTGTTCACCTCCTGCACCTGCTCAAAGGTGAAGTCCTCAAGCATAAACCGTGTGCCAACGTTGAACGGTGATTGGTTGAGATCGGTTATGAAGAGGTGCGCCTCGGTCGCATAAGCGATCGCCAGCGTGAGCCTGCGCCAGGGTCCCGCCGGATCGAGCGCCCTCTTGTTGTGCCACGAGCGGAACAACCCAAACACTTCGCTGCCGAACGGGCACGTGAACAGGCGGTCTACTTCGTCAAGGCCCCAGACTATCGGAGAACTCACCTTGAGCAGCACTTCTCGTCGAAGATACTGCTCGAAATTTGTTACCGGACTGCGATTGGATTTCCACGCATCCGACGGAAAGAGACTCAGGTCGAGTTGATCGGCAAAACAGTCCGCAAATGCCAGCAGCAGCTTCTCGACTGAAGTGAGCGAGTCGGCGCTTACGTTCTGCAAATCCGTCAGCACCACCAGAGCGCCGGAGCGGCGTGCGTGCTCCAGCCCTCGCGCGAGTAACGACGTCTTGCCTACCTGCAGCGCACCTTTGACCAGCACAATGCTGTCTTGCCGGGTGATAGCAGCTTGAAACTTCTCATCTACCGGGCGCCTGACGTAAAAGCCTGAATCCAGCGGCACCGCGCCGCCAACCGGTTCGAGTATCTGCCTGAAAGCATTCGACGCCGACGAAGGCGCCGACAAGAATGATTGAACGCCGTCGGGATTCCGCTGAATAGCAGGTTCATTGTGTTCGCGACTGCCGACGCCTGCGAGACCGCGCCGCCGTTCGTCAACCGCCAGTTCAAGACTGAGGTTCTTTAGCTCAACCAGCAGGTCGCTCGCAGACTGGTGCCGCTCGTCGCGAGATTTCTTGATTGCCTTCGCAACAATCTCTTCGAGCGCGACCGGGATTCCTGAAGCCAGCCGCGCGATCGCGACCGGGATTCCTGAAGCCAGCCGCGCGATCGCAACAGGTTCTCTTCCGAGAATGGCCGCAATCGTATCGGCCATAGTGGGCGCGGCAAACGGCCCCCGCCCCACGATCATTTCGTACATGACCACGCCGAGGCTGAAGACGTCTGTACGAGCATCCACTCCTTCGCCGCGCGCTTGCTCGGGCGCCATGTACCCGACCGTGCCGAGAACGATTCCGGCGGCCGTTCTGAACTCTCCGGTGCTGGATGCGAATTGCTTAACCGCTTCGAGCTCTCTGTCTGCTAATTTGGCGAGACCAAAATCGACAACCTTGAGTTAGCCATCGGGTCGAAGCATTATGTTATCCGGCTTGATATCGCGATGTACTACGCCCGCCGCATGAGCCGCGGTCAATGCGCCGGCCACCTGAGTCGCAACATCCAGAATCTCCTGCAATGTCATGCCGGCGGCCATGCGGTCGCGCAGTGTGCAACCCTCGATCAACTCGGTCGCGATGTAGTGCCGGTCATCAAATCTGCCTATCTCGTAGATCGTGACGATATTCGGATGATTGAGCGCGGAAACGGCGCGTGCTTCCAGCTCAAAGCGCCGGACGCTGTCGACGTCCTGAGCAAAAGCGCTCGGCAGTACTTTGAGGGCGACTCTGCGGTGCAGGTTTTCATCTTCGGCCTGGTAGACCTCGGCCATTCCGCCGGAGCCCAGGAGGGAGTGGATTACATAATGACCTAATCTCTGTCCGGCTCCGGCAATCTCCTGGTTCCTCGCCAGATCGACCGCGATCGTCTCAAGAGCAGACCCCGAGATGAAGTCTTTGGCATTCTGGTTCGAAGCAAGAAGGGACTCAACTTCCGAACGCAGGTCATCGTCCCCGGCGCAAGCCTTATCCAGGAAGGCTTCACGATCGTGCGGCTCGAGTTCCAGAGCCGAGCCGTAGACATCTCCTATCTGGCGATAACGTTCTGGTGTCATATCGGTAAACAGATCCGCGCGCGCAGCTGTCGCGCACCTCTTTAGTTAAGGCGGGAATCGCAGCCGAAAGTGCCAACCGACCTCGACCGTTTGGCACTTCTTCGAACTCCTACATGGATTCCGGCGCAGGATTTCTCATTCAGTACTTGCTGTGGTCCTGCTCAACTCCCTATGGAGCAAGGCGCGGGCCAGACTCCAGTCGCGCCGGACTGTGCCGACGGAGACTCTCAACACTTCCGCGATCTCTTCGAGACTCAGCCCGCCAAAGAACCGCAGTTCCACGATGCGGCTCTGTCTTTCGTCGAGCTGAGCGAGAGAATTCAACGCTTCGTCGAGCGCCACCAGATCGGTGCCTCGCTCGGTGGGTATCACCGCCGCCTCATCCAGCGAGACATTGCGCACTCCGCCGCCTCTTTTCGCGTAGTCACGAGATCGAGCGAAATCTACAAGGATGCGGCGCATGATCTGAGCCGAGACGCCAAAGAAGTGCGCGCGGTTTTGCCACTGCACGTTCTTCCAATCGATCAGTCGTATGAAAGCCTCGTTAACGAGGGCCGAGGCCTGAAGCGTGTGGCCCGGACGTTCTCTCATCATGTATCTGCGAGCCAGACGGTGTAGCTGGTCATACACCAACGGCGTGAGCCTCTCGAGAGCCGCCTCGTCGCCGTTTCCCCAGTCCACGAGCATCTGAGTGATTTGCTTCTGCGAAGGTGCTCCCATACTTCTTCCCCGCAAGTGCTCGCAACAATACCACACTCTGCTTCGAGGCTCTAGCGATACAAAAACGCAGAGGTTTCAGGGGACGTTAGCACTCCAGGCTGCGAATCACGCTTCTATGGGTGAGACGGTTCGCATCAGACCGTCGCGAAAGGAACGAGAGAAGGAGTGCAACGATGACTTCGTCGGAACAGATTCTCCTGGAGACTCCTGGAATCGCTCTGGCAGGAGCTGACGCCTTTCGTCACACCAACCGGCATTCTCGGTCTTCATCGTATTCGCGACGCGCGCGGTTCGCGGTTGTTTCACTACTCAGCGTCGCGCTTTTGGCATCAGCGTCCGCGGTCAGCGGGCACCAGCAAGCGCAAGCACAGACTTGGAGTCAAACCGGTTCACTCTCCACCGGACGTTTTGGTCATACCTCAACTTTATTGGGGAACGGCAACGTTCTGGTGGTCGGCGGCCGCATCTGCACGGGTTCCAGTTGTACCGAGTTCAGCAGCGCAGAGCTTTATGACCGCGCCACCGGGCTTTGGCGTACAGCCGGCGACATGTCGGTGCCGCGCCACGCGCACGTCGCCGTGCGCCTGCCAAACGGCAAGGTCCTCGTGGCGGGCGGATTCGCCGGTACCAGCACCTGGAACAGCGCGGAACTCTACGACCCTGAAACGGGCTCCTGGAGCCCAACTGGCAGCCTTGCTGCGCCGCGAGCGTTTGCAGCCGCCACCTTGCTTGCAAACGGCAGGGTGCTGGTCACCGGCGGAGGAACGTTTGCGCTTAACGATCCCAGCCTCAACAGCGCGGAGTTGTACGACCCGGCCACCGGGTCCTGGACTCCCGCTGGAACAATGATCGCTCACCGGCGCATTCATACAGCCACGCTGCTTGCTGACGGGAGGGTGCTGGTAGCTTCTGGAATGGGCGGCACCTTCGCCAGTCCCGCGCTACTGAACGGCTCGGACATTTATGATCCGGCCACCGGAAGCTGGACGCCCACCGGACGCATTGCAACCGCGCGGGTCTTTCATACGGCGACTCTGCTGCCAAACGGCAAGGTGCTGGTCACTGGCGGCAGCAACTTCACATCAGTCATCTACGACAGCGCTGAAACCTACGACCCGGCGATAGGCCAGTGGAGAGCTGCGGGCAACATGACCACAGCACGCAACTCGCACACTGCAACCTTGCTGCTGACCGGCAAGATTCTCGTCGTCGCTGGTTTCAATAATGAACCTGTGAATTCCGCGCAAAAAAGCGTCGAGCTTTACGACCCGGCTAACAGAAGCTGGACGTCGACGGCCGATCTCAATGTGGTACGCGGCAATCACGCGGCCACGCTGTTGACCGATGGCAGAGTGCTTGTGACCGGCGGCAACGGCGGCGGCTCTCCCGCTCTGACCAGCGTGGAGATCTTCGACAGCAGCTCGTCGTCGGCACCTGAGATTACCGGCGCTTCGGTGAGCGGCAAGGCGCTTCTCGTCGAGGGTCACAATTTCGACGACGGAGCCAAAGTCTATCTCAACGACGAAAAGCAAAAGACCTCAAACGAGAGCGCGACCACGCTGTTGCGATGCAAGAAGGCAGGCAAGCAGATCGCGAGCGGCGTGGCGGTGAGACTCAAAGTGCGTAACTCCGATGGAACCGAGTCGGCTGAGTTTGTTTTCACCCGGCCCGTGGAGTGAGCCGCTAGCGATTCTTACTTGCAAATCCAACGGCATTATCGAGAGGCGTCAGGGCCTCTGAAGGAGGAAGAAAAATGAGAAGCTTAAAGAACAATCTGTTGGCTGGCAGTGTAGTGGTGCTGCTGCTCGCCTCCTGTGTGCTGAGCGTCCCGCGTGCGACACCCGGTAAATCAATCGGTCAGCCGAAGTCAGTTGCTTCCGTCCAACCGTCTTCGATATCGCAGGACGTAGCGGACAGATCCGACGACCTTTCGATTGATGCGTCCTTCGGGGACGTGAATATCTCGCTCGAAAGAAAGAAACATCGAGGAAAGTCCTGCTGTTTGGTTGTCATTCAAATCATTGCAGTACTTGTCGGCAAGCCCGGCGGTGACGGCGGGTCGCCGATGATCGATCTCCGGGCGACGATCACCGGCGCCGACGCCGTTCGGGGAAGTCTCCTGTACGGCCTTGCATGGCTCGCGGGCGATCCAAATCCAATAGGCAGGGTGCGCGCGCTGGGCTATGACATAGACGTTAGCAAGGAACACGATCGGCCATGCACCGACGGACCGCGGAGTCCGATGTGCGCCGAAGGTGCTCGCCGGCTCGCGACGTTGCTCGACGCAACGCTAGCACTGGGAAGCGCCGAGGAACTCGCGCAGTTTCGCCGAGACGCTTCGGCGATCGGCGTTGCACCGGACTGTGTTCCACGCAACGCGCAAGCGGCGTCTCCGGTCTTGTCCGCCGCTTCGCCGGACAGCTTGGCGGACATCTCGATGGATGCGTCCCTCGGAGATGAAGAGATCTCGTTCGAAAGAAAGATACACTGTTCGGTTTGCGGCGCGCACGGCGTCCACATAAAACTCGCCGTCTTACACGTCAGGAAGCCCGGCGATGGCGAAGGGCCTCCGCTAATCGATCTCCGCGCGACGGTCGATGGCCCCGACTCCGTTGGGGGCAGTCTCCTCTACGCCCTCGGCTGGGTCGCTGGTCATTCGGACCCGCTGGGGGCCGTTCGCGCGCTGGGTTACGACATAGCCGTCCCGAATGCGCACACACATAGCTGCAGCGATCAACTACCTGGTCATACATGCGAAGATGCGGCGCAGCGCCTCGCGACGCTGATCGATTCAACGCTCGGGCTGGGCGACCCTGGTGAGCGCGCCCAGTTTCGACGAGACGCCTCAGCGATTGGTATCGCGCCTTCCTGCTCAACTCG
>DASYSA010000084.1:0-9563 GCA_036003885.1 Blastocatellia bacterium
AGAGCACGATGGGCCAGGCCGATTTCACGATCGAGTACCCGCCTATGCACGATCTTGCGGTCAGTGATAATAAGGCTCTCAGGTTGGTTCACGACTACCTGCTAAACGTCGATCCCGAGCCTCATCGCAAGGTCTTCCTGAAGGAGTTTCACACGAGCCAGACCCCGGAGTTCTGCTCCTCTTGCCACAAAGTGCATCTGGACGTGCCCGTCAACGACTATCGCTGGTTCCGGGGATTCAACGACTACGACAACTGGCAGGCTTCGGGAATATCGGGAGAAGGGGCGCGATCGTTTTATTATCCGCCCAAATCGCAGAAGTGCGCCGACTGCCATATGCCGCTGGTCGCCGCGGTAGACCCGGCGTCTCGCGACGGCAAGGTACACTCTCATCGGTTCCCGGCAGCCAACACGGCGCTGCCCTACGTCAATCAGGATGCTGAGCAGTTGAAGGTCACGCAGGACTTCCTGCGCGACGGCCAGGTCACCGTCGACATATTTGGGCTTGTCCGGGCGGGTGAGATCCAGGCTCCACAAAAGAGAGTGGGCGCTTCCGAGGAACAGCGCGCGGCAAGCACCTTTGCTGTGGGAGAGGAGTCAATGGACTTCGGTGCTCAGCAGGGATTCATCTCGCAGCCCGTCGAAGTAATTGCCCCGCTCGGCCGTGTAGATGCGTCGGTTCGAAGAGGGGATTCGGTTCGCGTGGAAGTCGTGGTTCGAACACGCAAGGTCGGACACTTTTTTCCAGGCGGAACCGTTGATGCGTTCGACGTCTGGGTTGAGCTGGAAGCAGTAGACGACAAAGGGCAGACTATCTTCCATAGCGGCGAAGTGAGAGATGGCGGCAGCGGGCCGGTTGAAACCGGCGCGCACTTCTACCGAAGCTTGCAGCTGGATGACCACGGCAATCCCATAAGCCGTAGAAATGCCTGGATGACACGCTCGGTGGCCTATGTGCGTCTGATTCCTCCGGGAGCCGCAGACACGATTCACTATCGCCTCAATATTCCGGAGAACTGCGGCGACAAGATCTTTTTGAAGGCCAAGGTCAACTATCGCAAGTTCGCCTGGTGGACCACGCAGTGGGCCTTCGCCGGCGTCAGGGATCCTGAGCAGAAGGAGTTCTCGCTCGAGCACGGGCACGACGATGGGCGATGGGTCTTCACCGGTGATACATCAGGAGTATCGGGAAAGATAAAAGCCATTCCGGATATCCCGATAACGGTGATGTCCTACCAGGAGACGTCGCTGAGTGTGTTGCCTGCGAAGGCACCGCTGCCCGACATCAGACCCTTTCTCGACAAGTCCGTGCGTGAGCGATGGAACGACTACGGGATCGGGCTGCTTCTTCAGGGTGACATCAAGGGAGCGGAAGCGGCCTTTTTGAAAGTGACCGAGATGGATCCGGAGTACGCGGACGGATGGGTGAATGTAGGCAGGGCTCGAGTCCAGGAAGGCAACATGGAGGCGGCGGAGCAGATTTTGAGCAAGGCTCTCGAGGTGAATCCCAACCTGGCCAAGTCCCATTTCTTCCTGGCCATGGCGATCAAGCCAATGGGCCGCTACGATGAAGCACTCGAGCATTTGCGAATCGCGGCCGGCTTGTATCCACGGGATCGAGTAGTTGTGAATCAGATCGGGCGTGTGCTGTTCTTGAAGCGACAGTACAAGGAAGCCATCGACGAGTTCAAGAAGGTGCTGAAGATAGATCCCGAAGACCTGCAAGCTCATTACAATCTGATGCTCTGCTATCAGGGATTGGGCAATGCGGAGATGGCGGCAAACGAGCAGGTTCTTTACAAGCGGTTCAAGGCCGACGAGTCTTCACAGGCCATCACCGGACCGTATCGCCAACTTCATCCTGATGACAACAACGAACGGCAGCAGATACACGAGCACCGGTCGGTGGCGCTAACAAAGCGCCCATCGGGCACCGAGTACGAACCGTCAAAACAGAAACGGGTGGGCCGCATCTCGGCTCAATCAAAGTGACAAAGGAGCAAGGTTAGAAGTGAAGGACCTACAACGATTTCTGGCTGCATGCCTTCTTGCTTCGATGTTGACTCTCCCGCTGACCGGGTGTGTGGGGGCGCCGGCCGACGATTCGGCTCCAGGTGGGTCCGACAAACAGCGGCCCGCCGAGCAGCAGCCCGCCAACGCCCAAGCCGTTCAGGCGCCGGCTCCAGCGCCCGCCGAAGCTCCGCGATACTCCGGCCCTATCGCATTCACTGACGTAACCGGGCAGGCGGGGATCAAGTTCAAGCATAACAGCGGCGCCTTCGGCAAGAAGTACCTCCCCGAGACGCTGGGAAGCGGGTGCGCATTTCTGGACTACGACAACGACGGCTGGCAGGACATACTCTTGGTCAACTCGATGAACTGGCCGGAGCGCAAGGGAGCGAAGTCGTTTCCCGCGCTCTATCACAACAACAAGAACGGCACATTCACGGATGTCACGGTGGAGGCCGGTCTGGCGACCGAGATGTATGGGCTTGGATGCGCCGCGGCGGACTTTGACAACGACGGCAATGTCGATATCTACATCACATGTTTGGGGCCAAACCATCTCTTTCGAAATCTCGGCGGGGGAAAGTTCACCGATGTGAGTGCGAAGGCCGGCGTTGCCGATCCGGGCTTTTCAACGAGCGCAGCCTGGTTCGACTACGATAAGGATGGCAAGCTGGATCTATTCGTCTGCCACTATGTTGACTGGTCTCTCGAGAAGGACCTCTACTGCACGCTCGATGGGAAGAATAAGTCGTACTGCACGCCCGAGTCCTATAAGGGGCAGAGCTCGACTCTGTATCACAACAAGGGAGATGGCTCTTTTGAGAATGTGACCGAACGCGCAGGTCTGCGCGATCCGACATCCAAGTCGCTTGGGGTTACTCTCCTCGACTATGACAGCGATGGTTGGATGGACCTGTTTATCGCTAACGATACCCAGCCGAACAAGCTCTACCACAACAAAGGCGACGGCACTTTTAGCGACACGGCGATGGCGGCAGGCGTGGCCTTCAGCGAGGCGGGAGTTGCCCGGGCAGGAATGGGAGTTGATGCGGCCGACTACGATGGGTCTGGGCGGCCCAGCTTGATCATCGGAAACTTCTCCAATGAGATGATGGCGCTCTATCACAACGAAGGCACGGGACTCTTCATTGATGAAGCCCCGACTTCCACAATCGGACAGACCTCGCTTTTGACGTTGAGCTTTGCTTGCTTCTTCTTCGACTACGATCTCGACGCCTTGCCCGACATCTTCGCCGCAAATGGGCACGTCTCTGACGACATCAGTACCGTTCAACCCAAGGTCAAGTATGCCGAGCCGCCTCACCTGTTTCGGAACCTGGGTAAGAAGAAATTTGAGTCAATGGGTTCGAAGCTCGGCGCGGCGCTGCAGAAGCCGATGGTCGCCCGAGGCGCGGCCTACGGCGACTTCGATAACGATGGGGATCTGGACCTGCTCATCATGAGCAATAACGGCCCGGCTCGATTACTTCGCAACGACGGTGGCAATCAGAACAACCTGCTGCGAATCAGGACCATCGGGGCAACTTCAAATCGTGACGGCATCGGCGCCAAAGTCACGCTCAAAACAGCCGGCGGCGCTACCCTGTGGAGCATCGTCAAGACGGGCTCCGGTTATTGTTCACAGAGCGAACTTCCATTGACCTTCGGTTTGGGTAAGGCCGAGAAAGTACTGAGCCTTGAAGTGATATGGCCGAGCGGCCGAAAGGACGCTATTGGCGAGGTAAATGCCAATCAGTCCATCTCGATCGAAGAAGGCAAAGGTATCGTAGCGGCGCAGCCGATCACATTTGCTCTGCCATAGGCTGAAGGATCTCCTCCCGTGCAGATAATCAAGGAACCGAGAGTGCACGACGTGGTAGTGATCGGGTCGGGAGCCTCCGGAGGAATGGCTGCGTGGAATCTCACCCGCCAGGGCGTCAACGTTCTGATGCTGGATGCCGGCCAGCGGTTCAATAAGAAGGACTTCTGGATTCACGTCTGGCCCTATGAATATCGCGAGCGAACGCGACGGGGCGAACGGCCCTACAACTTCTACTTAAACACCTCCGAGCAGCCGTACCTCACCCCGCCCGACAGGCCATTCCAACTCATCCGGGTCTGGGGCCTCGGTGGCAAGACCAACGTCTGGGGTCGTGTCAGCCTCAGGTATTCCGACCTCGATTTCAAATCCGCCGAGCGCGACGGCTGGGAGATTCCATGGCCCATCGGCTATAAGGACATAGCCCCATACTATGACAGAGTCGACCGCCTGATCGGCGTGTGCGGAGGGGATGACGACTCGGACTCTCTACCCGGGAGCGAGTATCACCTGCCGCCTCCGGCTCCCAGATGCGGCGAAATGCTCTTGAAGAAGGCGGCTGGACGTGCCGGCATTCCCATCGTCAGTGGAAGGCGTGCCGTCCTCACTCGCAATCACAACGGCTTTGCAAAGTGTCACTACTGTGGCCGATGCGGAGACGGATGTGATACGTCGAGCTTCTTCAATGCCGCAGACTACCTGGTGGATCCTGCTCTTAAGACCGGCAGGCTGAAGATCAGAACCAACGCGGTTGTCGCCCGGATTCTCGTGAACAAGGAGGGCCGGGCAAGCGGAGTCCAGTACTTCGACAGAAACACCAAACAGGAGTATCAAGTGCGTGCCAGGGTCGTGGTGCTCGGGGCCAGCTGCATAGATTCAACGAGAATACTGCTCAACTCGAAGTCGGACCGCTTTCCGAACGGCATCGGGAATGGTTCAGGTGTCATCGGGAAATATCTCTGCGAACAGGTCAGGTTCCACGTCAAAGCCTTCCTTCCCCAGTTGTATGGCCGCGAGACTACGAACGACGATGGTATAGGCGGCGAGCACATTTACCTGCCGAGATTCAATCATCGAGGACCGAAGCGGGACTACCTTCGAGGGTTCGGTATGCAGTTTTGGGGAAGCGGCTGCCAGGCGGGCGCGGGTCACTACGCAAAAGAGCTTCCTGGCTTTGGCTCGAGCTTCAAGAAGGATATCAAGAAGCACTATCCGGCGTGGGTGGAGATTCATCCTTATGGAGAGACGTTGCCGCGCCCCGACAATTACGTCACGGTCGATGGAACTCCCGCCGACAAGTACGGCGTTCCCTTGCCAAAGATTGTCTACTCAATCGGGGACAACGAGCGGAAGATGGTCGTGGAGATGTATGACACGGTCGAGATGATTCTGAAGGAGGCAGGGGGCGAAGTCTTTGACCTGCGGCGTGGCAGGACCGACAGTAATGGATCAGCCATACATGAACATGGCACTTGCAGAATGGGAGCCGATCCGAAGAGATCGGCGCTGAACGAGTTCTGCCAGATGCATGAAGTGAAGAACCTGTTTGTCGTGGACGGGAGCGCTTTCACTACGGCGTCTGAGAAGAACCCGACCCTGACTATCCTCGCGATGGCCTGGCGGGCGACGGACTACCTTGGGGAGCAACTCAAGCGGGGCCGATTGTGACTCGTCTGGTCCCGCGTCCTTACGACAAGGTTAGAGCCGGGCCAAACTGGATGGAAACTAGTCTCGGGTCACGCGCAACTCATGAAGTGCCACAACTGAGATGGTTGTTGGAATACTGTTCTCTACACCCACTCTTAGGAGCGCCTGATAGTATTTGACGGCTCCACCATCGCCGCCTGCAATGCGCAATCGCTGATTGAGGTCGTTCAAGTAGTTCTTGCTTGTGACAAATTCGGCGGCGGCCTCGGTGCCCTCGCTGTGAACACCGGCCAGGACCATTACCGTGTCTTCGAAAGAGATATTCGGCTTAACGGTCACGAGCGCAAAGTCCACTACTAACTCTCCCGTCCTTGAATTGTACTCAGGCTTGTACGCCGTCTCTTCCCCTGCAAGCGGTCTGCGATTCTCGATCGTGGCATTGCTGGTGTAGATGAAGTCCTCTTCCAGCGGCAGCTTGCCCGACCACTCATTGGACCATACGCTCCCCAGCAGAATGAGGTTATGGTTCTTCAAATCCTCAGGGGTCGCGGTGCGGCTCTGCTTTACGAGAGTGTCCTTGCCCGTCGATCTGAACAGGTCTGTGATTCGATACAACCCGATAGCTTCTCCCATGCCGGTATAATTGTCGGGCGAAAGAATCAGACGCAACTCTCGGCTCTGCTTCATCAGGAACTTGTCCTTCAGGGCATAGGCCAGCTCAGTCTTTTGCTCGTCGGTGAGTCCCACGGATTGCTTCATCAGGATCTCGGGATCAATCGAGTTCGAGAATCTGTACACCGGTGGGTTACTGATAACGAGCAAGGTCTGGTCTCCAGCCTTGAGGAAAGGCTCCCAGACAGTGCCGTAGGCCGAGATGTCTTTCAGAAGATTTGCTTGATCGACCTGTCGCTGAAGACTGTGATTTGATAGCCACATCAGCACCAGGGCTACCAGCGAAACGCCGATGACCGCGCTTACTAACAGCCAGGAACTTTTGCTGGTCCGCGTGGAGGCCGGGGGGTCGCCGGCAAGAGGCTCAGCGGACGTGAGTGACTTTACTTCGGCTGTTTGAATTGAACGTCGGACGAAGACGGGCTCGTAGCTCCCAATTGGGATATCCAGGCGAATCTCATCATGCGATCCCTCGGTCTCGTAGTAGAGCTCGAGTTTCTTCCGTACATCGTGTGCCCCGACGCGGACTATCGGATCGGCGGCCGGGTTGTAGGAGTCGTCGCGTTCGAAGACCTCTCGGCCTATCAGGTATTCGTTGAGCTCGCTGGCGCGACCACTAATGTAGAACTCACAGACCAGCCGCAGGAACTTCCTCTTCATGGGGGCGTGCACAAAGTGTCTGCTGGTGAGTATCTGCTCCAGCGTCTGGCGGGCGTCGTCTGGGCTAACAGGCGGCTTTTCGTCCGTCAACTTAGCTACCATGTGATCATCTCCGCCGTGACCGCAGGCTTGCGTTCTTCGGATCGTGGCAGAGGCCCAGGCATGTTAGCCTCCCGTCGAGAAGACCCTGCAGAAGGGGCCGTTTAGGAATGGTGGCTAACGGTTAGATCGCCGAAAGCCAAAGCTGAGTTAAGCTGTTAAACTAACTTGTTAATTTACAGTAAGGTGATTGACTTCTCAGACTCCTAAGCTACTATGCATAGGTTACTATATAACCTGATTTCTTAAGCACCGGCGCATTATAGTTCAGCTGACGCAGTTTTGCCAAGCTCGTGCGGTTCAGGGTTGAACTGTCAGCTGGGGGCATAATCACAAGATCAGGCGAGCACATTCCTGGGTGCTTTACGGATAAAGGCGATGCGTTGCGGCAGGTGAAGTGACGCCGTCGAAGATCACCAGGAAGGCTTCTGAGCGAGAGGGGTAGATAGTCACCCGGCGGTCCCGTGTTTAGAGCGCTGAGGTGACGCACGATGATGAGCCTGTACGACGAGTCCTGGCTATGTTATAGTGGCAGTCGTTCATCCTTGCGTTATCGGTTACGATCCGATGCCCCCCGTGATACTTCCGCTTAGAACTGGAGAGTCGCACTCTGCGACCTGTTGAGGTCCTTTTCCCTTTCCGCTCAAGAATCGGCGTTAAGGTTTCCTCGTTTCTACGGCACATTCGCAGTAAGGAGAAAAAGCAATATGCTAACCAAACGAAATCCGCTCGCTCTCAAAAGAGCTGTCTTTCAGGCACTGTTCCTCTTGCTGAGCATAGGGATCCTCAGCGGAGTTCACGCTCAAACGAGCACCGTGGGTAGTATCAGCGGCACCGTGCGTGATCCCAAAGGTGGAGTGATCCCGAAAGCAGAAGTCGCGATTCAGGAAGAGAGAACCGGGTTCTCTCGAACTGTCACGACGAATGATGACGGCTTCTATAGCGCAAACACTTTGCCCGTTGGCCGGTACTCTGTGAGTGCCGCCCCTCAGGGATTCAAGAAGTCGGTGAAAAACGGAATCGAGCTTCACGTTGGTGATGATCTCGTCATCAACTTGAGCGTTGAAGTCGGGCAGATGAGCGAAACCGTTACCGTGACTGCGGAAGGCGCGCAGGTCGAAACACGGAGCGGAGATGTCAGCAGTCTGATCGGTGAGAAGCAAGTGACCGAGCTTCCACTCGACGGGCGCAACTACGCTTCGCTGGTGACGATGGTGCCGGGCATTTCGCCCGCGCTTGGCGGGAACTTTGCCGTCCGCGGTACCGGGCTCGATTCTCACATAGACATGTCTGTGAACGGCAACCAGTCAAACGCGAATCTTTGGACCGTTGACGGCGTAAACAACATGGATGTGGGATCAAACGGAACACTACTGGTCTTCCCATCCGTGGACGCCATCGCGGAGTTTCGCGTCGAGCGCAATAGCTTCAGCGCGGAATTCGGTCAGGCGCAGGGCGCTGTAATCAACCTGATTACCAAAGGCGGCACGAACCAGTATCACGGTACAGGCTTTGAGTTCCTTCGGAATGACCGTCTGAACGCTACTGACTTCTTTCTCCGGGGGTCTGGTCAACCAAAGCAGGACCTCAAGTACCATAATTTCGGGTTCAACTTCAACGGTCCGATCAAGAAGGACAGGATCTTCTTCTTTTGGTCCGAGGAGTGGCGGCGTGAAAAACGCGGCACGGTACTTTCATCCCACGTTCCAACTGCTCAAGAGAGGGTCGGAGATTTTAGTGGAACACTCACAACCCTGGCGCTACCACACGATCCACTGACGGGCAATCCGTTTCCGGGCAACAAAATCCCGGCCAACCGTCTGAGCCCCGCAGGCTTGGCCATCCTTAAGATATTTCCGGACCCGAATAATTCCGATAGACTGGGTAGTAACTGGACTGCCTCCACTCTCGAGCCGGTGAACACCCGCCAGGACCTGATCCGCGGTGATGTGACTCTCACCAAGAAGATGAACCTCATGGTTCGTTACATCCGAGAGGGGTGGACTCACGGGAACGCGGCGGGCAACTTCTGGGGGGACACAGCCTTCCCAACGCTGAGTTCTGATTGGGACCAGCCCAGCCGGAGCTTCGCGGTCAAGCTGAGCAACACCTTAGGCACAACGTCGGTAAACGAATTCCAGTTCTCGCGGGCGGGCAATGACATCTTTGTCGCGACCAACCCCGGCGGTCAGGCGCTCAACGACGAGATCGCCTCTAAGTTCCCAACAGTCTTCCCACGTACAGCAGGCACAGGGCTGCCGACAGTGGGTTGGGGAGGACAAGGATATCCCACTCTTTGGCACCAGGCGCCATGGGAGAATCACGAAGACCTTTTCATCTGGAAGGATGACTTCTCGAAGGTGTGGGGTGCGCACAGCTTCAAAGTTGGCGGCCTGGCAAGCCACAACATCAAGAACGAGCAGCCCAATGGTGCAAGTGGGCTTAACATCGTTCAACAGGATGGTGGCGGTGGCCCAACTGGGAATTACATCGCTTCACTCCTGCTCAAAGACCTGCCTGTGACCGAATACTCCGAGGTCGACCATCAGGAGACCGTATTGGGCCGATGGCATGACTTCGAGGTTTACGGGAATGACACATGGAAGTTGCGTCCCACTCTGACGCTCAACCTGGGCCTGCGCTGGTCAAGATTCGCC
>DASYSA010000085.1:0-3672 GCA_036003885.1 Blastocatellia bacterium
GCCGCTGTTCCCAACTGGTAAGACCGGATCCCCATTGCCGTCGCGTCGAAAAGCGCCGCGACGAGCCCAAGTCAACATCGAGATTGACGAACCTTCCGAAGATCGGCACTTTCGTGACTCGGACACGTGCTCGGCCAGCAACCAAGGCCGCGATGAATTCAAGTGCCGCCGGCGGCGAGAGCTCTTCAATCACGTAGTCGTCTAGGAGGAGCCGAATGAATTCCCCGCGCCGGTCAAGGCTCAAGACTAACCACCAATCATCGTGCGTTATCTCTATGTCATATATGCTCGTATCGAAACTGACCGGATACATCCGAATCTTGTCTTCGTCGATGATCGCTTTCAAGCGCTCGACGAAGTCTGCAGCTACCTCTCGCGAGCTCATCGGACTGGGCCACGGAACAAATCTACGGTTCCCGTCCGGGCGATCTTGATTCGGAAGGCGGCACGTGCCATGCGACCTCCATTGACAACGCAGCTCGCGCATGCATCGTATCGCGACGACTGAAAACGCCGCGCCACGTCGTTCAGTGTCGCGAATTCGCCGCTATGCAGTTCACGCCGCGACAACGCGGAGGTAGGTGCTTCGAGTCCACCGCGGCCCACTCAAACTTGACCGCCTTTCCATAACGCGAACCGAAGTCCTCGGGATGTCCGTGACCCCTCGCGTTCGACGTGTCCTCGATCCGCTCGAGCTGGGGTCAGCGGGGGACGACCTATCCCCGTAGAAGGATTACTCGCCGACGTGGCACAGCCACCGTCCCGTCAGACGGGTGCCATCTGCGAACTGCGCGTCAACGGTTCCGTAGAAAAGGCCATTGGCGGCATCGGCGCGTCTAACCGTGACCTCGCCAGACGCGGCGTTGATCCGATTCCCTGCTCCGGTCGCGGCGTTGCTCGCGACGCCGAGGGTTAACGGGGTAAACCCGTACTGCTGCAGGGGCGACGTAGCGCTGTAGGTGCCCGCGGACGATCCCTGCGCGGAAATCGAAAAGGCCACTCGCACGATGCGCCCATCCGAGAGCCTCATTGCGTTGGTTGAGAAAATTAGCGGCGGTCCGAAACCGCATCCCCGGCCACCACCCGTGATCTCTTGGCTTGTGCCAGTGGCCAGCTGGCCTTGAAGCTGCAGCGAGTTCGAGGTCGGCGGAGTTAACGCGGGAGATTGCGCCGGCGAAGCGGATGATGGCATCGGCGACGATGTCGCATCGGAACCGCCCGTGCTGCATCCGCCCATCCCGAAGGCCAGTACCACCAGTCCGGCTACCAAAGCCTGCCGCACAGCTCTCAACGGCCTAAACGATTCAAATACAGATTCGGATATGCCTACATACACAGATGTTCGGACCCCGAAGGGTGACTGCGGGCCGGTTCGCCTTACGGAAACTACGGCCCCACGCGAGTTCGCGCAGCTTTTCTCTAACGCGAACCGAAGTCGCCCACACCTTGGCAAACTTGGGCGATGGACTTCTTCCGGGTGCCTCCGAAACCTGAGCGCCCTCTGAATGTACCCAAGATGCCGGACTGGATCCATAAGCCCTCGGGTGAGATTGGTGTGCTCTTGCCCCATCCAGCCGTCATCGCCAGATCCAATCAGGCTCTGGTTGCGTTGGCCGGCTTCCAGGTCTACTCGCAGGGCGTAGAGATTTTCTTGATGCTCAGAACTATCAGCGAGTTTGTCCTCGACGACCCCACCGGCGTTCGAGAGTTGATGCGTCGAAGGATTGATCCGACCAAAAATGACTCGCTTCCGGACACTGTCTTCCGGTTCGGCGTTGAGTTCTCCGACGGCCGCAGGGCGACGAGCTTGGATAGGCACTGGTTCGATCCAGACTGGCAGACCAAGCCGCCGCCCTCGATCCACCTCGGGATGACCGGGGGTGGCGGTGGAGCCGCGTTTGATTGGCAGATGTGGCTGTGGCCTTTGCCGCCTCCAGGAGTGCTCACGTTCGTCTGTGAATATCCTCAGGTAGGCATCGCGCTGACGCGGTTCGAGGTCGAAGCGGCTCCAATCCTGGAGGCCGCGAGTCAGTCGATCCAGCTTTGGGAGGACGTCAGCTGACCGAGCGTCAGATGAGCACGAGCCCTCCCGTTGGCAGTGGTCTGGAGGCCATTGCACTTTTCGTGCTTCTGGTCGTCAGGGGCGGGCTATTGTGGCTGGTCATTCCGATCGCATTCCTGGGCTGGCTTGTGCTGTCGCCAATTCGATTAACCCTACGCAAGCCGTACATCACTCCGGGCAAACTGATCGGCTGGGCCGACATGAACCTCATTGCGGCCATCGGGCAGGTTCTAGTCAGGCCGTTCGGCCGAAGGAGTGATTTCACGCCGTGGTCCAGAGTGTTATCGGTCGAGCATCGAGTCTCGATCATCGACCCATGGTGAGCGTCTCACCCCCAAGGTGGAGCTGAGGATCGTCGAGAGTGGCCGACATTGGGCCCAATTTTCACGGGCGCTTTGCGTGAAGCATGGCTTCAGACGTACGTGAAGACATTTAGGCCTGGTGTTCTATGCACGCGGATGGCCGAGAGCGAGCAAACCTAGGTGATCACTGTCCTCGCCATGACCCTCGTTGCTGCCGGAGTGCTTCTGATCATGGTTGCGGCGCGGATGTGGTCGGGTAAGTACTACGAGGCGAATCGTCGGCTTGCGACGGTGATGCCCTACGGTGTGGCGCCGTGGACGATGCCAGTCCCCATGGCCGGGTTCGGCATCACGTTTATCGGAATCGGAGCTGTCATGCTTCTGCCGCGAGAGCTGACCGCGATCGGCGTGGCAGTCTTGATCCTCGGCGGCATCGTCGGAATTGGTTCCTATGTCTGGCGGCCGAAATCGGCTGATCCGCCCAGCCGGAGGCGTCACTGATCAGTAAGACTGATTCTTGCTCCTTCGATGAGGGGCTCGCGGCTCGCGTTGCGGAAACTACGGCCCGGCAACGTCGCGGCGTCGGTGTCGCTACTCGTCACCGGCGTGCATCACGAGTCGGCCGCCGTCCAATCCGGATGCTTCCCCCACCAGTACGCGTTATCGACCTCGAACGCGTCCTCGCTTTCCACTTTGCTTGGGCCGCTGTTCTCACCCGCGGCTCGGGCGCGAATGTGATCGACGAACACTCGAGGTAGTCGAACGCCATGGTCGCGTAGGTAGTGCGCAAGACCCTCCGGCCAGATATACCTTCCGTCGGTCAGCTCAGTCGCACCATTCCTAATGCCGCAGAAGCGGCAAAGCGATAAGCCGCGATATGCCCTGGCCCTCGTGCCATGTTCCAGCCACCGCGTCACCATGCCGCGTTCGCTCTCGTCCCAGGCCTCGTCCACGAATTCGCGGGCATCGGGCCATCCTTCTTCGCCTGATCCCAGCCAATAGCCTATGAGCGTCAAGTGCAATCGCCCGCGCCATCGTGAAAGCAAGACTTCCATCTCGTGCAATGCACCTTGAGGTTGGTCGCCGGTCTTGGGATGCTCCCAATCTTTCCACGACACCCATCTCGGTCGCTTCAGAACCGGGTCAAGACCGACGTAGAGCCACGCCTGCTTCCATTCCGAGCGGAACTCAAATGGCTCGCCCGAGGGAAGCGATCCCTCGAGGACCAGCGGAGCGATGAGGCTGTCGACGCGGACGACGTACCCCTGGGTCCGCAATGCCTCAAGCCGTGGCTGCCACTCAGCGGTC
>DASYSA010000086.1:0-5991 GCA_036003885.1 Blastocatellia bacterium
AGCTTGGCGCCTAGAGTTACACCCTGCCTATATCTGTGTTATTCCAGCTAGTCAACAACGTCCCTAACTCCCCCGCTAACTCCCCCGAGGCAAGCAACATTGGGCTCGTCATCAAGCAGAAAGGCTATTGACAACTCCCAGGTCTGGCGGTACTCCTCGGGCCAAAAAAAGGTGGTTTAAATTTCGTATACATTTATGCAAGCCAAATCAGGTCGAGAAATGATCACAAGCGACACTGGCCAATGCGTTCACGAAAGATTCGAACGCCAGGTCGAAAGAACACCCGAAAGAGTAGCCATCGTAGATGAATACGAACAAATGAGCTTTTCGGTGCTTAACAGGCACGCCAATCGACTCGCTCACCAACTCAGGCGAGACGGCGTCGGTCCCGAAGTTACGGTGGCTCTGTTTGTGAATCGATCGGTGGAACTGGCGGTAGGCGTTCTTGGAATTCTCAAATCCGGTGGCGCCTATGTTCCAATTGATTCAGATCAGCCGGTCGAACGCCTGGCGCTCATTCTTGAAGATTGTCGTCCCCAAGTTGTAGTGACTCAAGACAAACTGCGTTCGTCCCTGCCTTTCAATGACTGCCAAGTTTTGTGTATTGATGAGCTGATTCGCTCTCCAGCAGCCGAAGCCGATTACGAAAATCCGACGATAGTAGGTTCGCCAGAGTACATGGCCTACGTGATCTACACTTCGGGCACCACAGGACAGCCTAAAGGTGTGGTAGTTGAACACGGTCAGCTGTCCAATTACCTGGCAGCAGTGATGGATCGAATCAACCCGCCTGCGAACGCTTCTTATGCAATGCTGCAATCGATCGCGTTCGACGCCAGTGTCACCATGCTGTATCCACCGCTGCTGTCGGGGGGAAGTTTGCATATCCTGTCGCGGGAGTGCTCCCTCGACCCGGACAAACTCACGCAATACTTCGATCATCATTCCATCGACTGCCTCAAGATTACGCCTTCTCATCTTGCCGCACTGCTGGGCGCTTCCAAACCACAGTTGCTTATCCCGGAACGCTGTCTGATCTTCGGCGGCGAGGCGCCCACCTGGGGCTTATTGAAGCGGGTACATGAGCTGAAGCCAGGCTGCGCGATTTTCAATCACTACGGTCCGACCGAAACAACCGTTGGCGTATCGGTTTGGCGTTACGCTAACGAAGCAGACAGCCGTTTCTCCCAGACTCCGCCGATCGGCCGACCGCTTGACGGAACTTCGATTTATCTACTCGACGACCAGCTCAATCCGGTAGCCGACGGAGTCGATGCAGAGCTATGTATCGGTGGCCATCAGCTGGCTCGCGGCTACCTGAACCGGCCCGATTTAACGTCGGAAAAGTTTCTACCCGATCCCTTCTCGTCGGACCGGTACGGTCGCTTCTATCGCACCGGTGACAAAGCTCGCCGGCTGCCGAATGGAAACCTGGAATTCATCGGCCGCCTGGATCGCCAGATCAAAATCCGAGGCATCCGCATTGAACCCGGAGAGATCGAAAGCGCTCTGAGCGAGCATCCTGCGATCAGCCAGGTGGCAGTGGAACCGTACAAGGATGAAAGCGATCGACTTCGTATCGCAGCTTACGTAGTGCCACACGGTCGGGAAAAGCCGGTCATATCTCACCTTCGGCGCCACCTGCGTCAAAGGCTGCCTGACCCGATGGTGCCCTCTTCCTGGGTGTTTCTCGATGCATTGCCGCTGCTGCCTCAGGGCAAGGTTGACAGACGATCGCTTCCTCATCCGGGATGTGCACACTCTAGAATGGAAGGCATGGAAGGCCCTACCAGGCTGCCAAGGACGCCTCTGCAGACGGCACTTCTGGAGATCTGGCAGGAGACGTTCGGCATCTCCCCTCTGGACGTGGAAGACGACTTTTTCGATCTGGGTGGCGATTCACTTATGGCGACGGCCTTGCTGATGCGACTTCGGAGTCAATTTCAGCAAAAACTCACCCTGCAGACGATTTTCGAGACACGGACCGTGGCGGCATTGGCTCGACGATTGACCGACAATACGTCCGGAGCGCGAACACAGAGGCCATTATCAATCCGGCGCGTTGCACGTGATCGCGTCATACCTCTCTCTTATTCTCAAGAGCGCATATGGTTCATTTTGCAAACGAATCCGGAGACCATCGCCTACAACTACGGGGCCAAAGTGCATTTTGAGGGCGATCTGAATATCGGCGCTCTCAAGCAGAGTCTGACCGAGCAAGTCCGGCGCCACGAAATCTACCGAACTTCTTTCCTTTTGAACGACGGAAAACCAACACAGAATATTCACGCTCCCTGGCAGGTTGAGCTGCCGGTGCGCGATTTGCGGCACCTGCGCGAAAGCGGCCGCGACCAAGCAACCGAGCGGAGGGTCGATGCGGTGCTGAGGCGACCTTTCGACCTGACTAGATTGCCCCTTGTTCGCTGGGAACTCCTAAGACTCGACCGCGAGAGATATCTACTTCTTCATGCGGAACATCATATGGTCCACGATGGCTGGAGTACCGATCTATTCTTTCAGGAACTGTTTGATCTGTACAAAGCTTACTCTCGTGGGCGACCCTCGCCATTGCGGGATCCGCCTGTCCAATATGCCGATTTCGCATGCTGGCAAAGAGAGTGGAGAGACGGTCCTGAGGCTGCCAGACAGCTGGAATTCTGGAAGCGAAACCTGGCTGGCTGCCAACCCAGCCTGACGTTGCCGACTGACAGGCCGAGGCCAGCAATAGAAAGTTTTTGCGGTGCCCGCCTCGAAACCTATCTGGACGATACTTTGTGGCAGAAAATCGGCACGCGCAGTCGCGAGGAAAAAATCACGCCGTTCATGTTCATGTTGGCAGTGCTTTATTGTGTCCTCTATCGCTATACCGGACAAACGGATATCAACGTTGGCACGGGTGTTGCCAATCGTCGCATGCCGGAGGTCGAGGGCATACTGGGGATGTTGATCAACAACCTGATACTACGAGTCGAGCTGTCGCATGAACAATCATTCCGATCTCTGCTTGAAAGAGTCCGGAAGGTAACTTTGAATGCTTTCGAAAACGACGATTTTCCGTTTCACCACGTGGTCGAAGTGGTGGCTGGGCGGCGCGATCTCAGTCGCAATCCACTTTATCAGATCATGTTCAATTTTCACGACACGTTGATGCCGGACAAAGCGATCCAGAATCTCACAGTGACCCTGGAAACTTCAGTTGATATGAAGACCTCCAAGTTCGACCTGAACATCATTGTTTTCCCTGCGGCTATCGATGGCACTGCGATAGCCAGGCCTGCGACGCCCGGGCTCACTAGGATAATCTGGGAGTACAACAAAGAGCTTTTTGACCGGGAAACTATCTGCCGATTTGTACGGCACTACCAGAATCTGCTTGAAGCTGCTCTGGCCGATCCGACAACAAGCCTTTCCGACTTGGATTTTCTCGACGATAGTGAAAGGCAGTTGATTCTGGTGGACTGGAATACTCGGCTTTCGACCTGGCCGAGGGAGTTCACGATTCACCAGCTATTTGCAAAACAGCTGGCAAAAGCCCCGGGTAATGCCGCATTACTCTGGAAGGATCAGACAGTTACCTATGAAGAACTTAATAGACGTGCCAATGTCCTGGGTCACAGACTGCGGGATGAAGGCATCGGACGAGGGTCTCGGGTGGCTGTATGCATGGGTCGATCCATCGATAC
This sequence comes from Blastocatellia bacterium, assembly GCA_036003885.1. Classification (GTDB taxonomy): domain Bacteria; phylum Acidobacteriota; class Blastocatellia; order UBA7656; family UBA7656; genus DASYSA01. The sequence goes on from DASYSA010000086.1 coordinate 3,684, forward strand.
AGTCGTTGCGTATTTAGGAGTGCTGAAAACCGGCGCTGCCTATGTCCCGCTCGATCCCGAATATCCGCAGACGCGTGCGGACTTCATCCTGCAAGAAACCTTCGCGAAGGTCTTGCTGACAACCAGAGCTTTCAAGCCGAAGCTGTCTCAGGGCGAGCTTAGAATAGTTTACTTGGACGACATCGATTGGCAAAGCCATGGAAACCAGAATGACTTTGCAGAACCGAATGCGACACCCGATTCGACTGCATATATCATGTACACGTCGGGCTCTACTGGTAAGCCAAAAGGGGTTGAGGTCTGCCATCGAGGTGTGGTCAGCCTGGTTAGTGGAACGGATTATGCCAGCTTCGACGCAGATCAAACGTTTCTCTTGCTCGCGCCGCTATCATTCGATGCATCGACTTTTGAATTATGGGGCGCACTGCTGAACGGCGCCCGTTGTGTCATTTTCGAAGAAGAGATTCCCTCCAGTGCGAGCTTGCAGGCTGTCATCTCTCGGTACGGGGTGACTACTATGTGGCTTGCTTCCTCGCTATTCAATACGGTTGTTGATGAGTCGCCGGATGCGTTGTACGGTCTGGAACAACTCCTTGTCGGGGGAGAGGCGCTTTCCGTTTCCCACGTCCGAAAAGCCCTAAAGCATATGCGGAAAACCCGTATTATCAATGGCTATGGACCGACAGAATGTACGACTTTCGCGTGTTGCTACGCCATTCCATTCAATTTCGATGAGGATTTGATTTCTATTCCCATTGGCAGGCCAGTCGCTAACCGGACAGCTTACATCCTCGATTGTGACTGCAATCCAGTTCCGATTGGCGTGCCGGGCGAACTATACATTGGCGGGGCTGGCGTTGCCCGCGGGTATCTTGGGCAGCCTGAGCTAACACGCGAACGGTTTGTTCCCGACAAATTTTGCATCGATGGTGCAGCGAGGTTGTTTCGTACGGGTGATCTGGCACGGTACAGATCCGACGGGACAATAGAATTCCTTGGTCGGCTCGACCGCCAGATTAAGTGGCATGGATTCCGAATTGAACCGGAAGAAATTGAAATCGTTCTGCGTCAACACAGCAGTGTAAAGGACTGTGCTGTGATTGCACGGGAAGTCAGGCCTGGGTTCACCCAACTCCTCGCCTGCGTCGCGGTTGAAAAGAGCAGGTTTGTCGGGACAGAGACCTTGCGCGATTTTCTCAGCGAGAAACTGCCTGCTTACTCAATTCCCTCTGTTTTCGTTTTGATGGAGGCGTTACCGCTTACACCTAATGGCAAGGTCGATCATCTGGCTCTCCTCGACTGCAAGCCCGACTCTGCTGGTACTGATCGTAATTTGCAGGCTCCCAGGAACGCCGTTGAGGCTCGATTGGCTGATATATGGATCGAAGTGCTCAACCTCGATCATGTCGGAGTCCACGATGACTTTTTCGATTTGGGCGGTCATTCATTGACGGCGACGATGGTAAAGAATCGAATTGAACATCATTTCAAGGTTTCGTTCAGTTTGTCCGAAGTCTTTCAAACCCGAACCATAGCGGGCATCGCAGAAGTGCTCGCTAAACGAAATGTAACGGTAGCGGCGCCGCCAGTTGAGTGATGTTCAGAGGTCGAGGCCGTGCGTGCGACCCCCTAACTCCCCCCCGGACCCCAGAATGTCGCCTTGACGAATAGTGAATGCGTGCGCGACGAGATTAGAACTTAAGGGAATTGAGGAGATCGGCTTATTTCTTGCCGGTTTTCTTTTTCGCGGCCCAATAAGCCTTCAATTTGGCGGACAGCTTCGCTTTGGTTGCCGGACTCACTGTTTTCTTCTTGGCCTTCGCGGCGGGTGTGACTGATTGCGTCGCAGGATTAGCGCGACGAAGGTTCGCCCACCTTGCTTTTTGAGCAGCTCCAATCTGCTTTTTCATAGCAGCGCTCATGGTTCGTTTTTTCTTTGGCGCAGCTCGAGTAGTAGCCAGCGCACCGAGGATAGCGCGCAGCTCTTTGTTCAGAGCCTCGATTCGCTCTTTGATCGCAGCGGCCCGTTTGAGTTGGTTACTTGTAAGGTCGAGCGGATTCATGGCGTCATATAAACATTCAAAGCCGGTGGAAATCAAGTCTGGTAAGGTTCTAATCTTCACGCGCTACGACCTGCGCTCGCTCGCGCGTGCAACGAGATCAGGCGCGGCTCTATTTTTCACGCCTTTACTCCCAACTTGACCATGCGCGTGCCTGACTTTCCACTGAAACGCAGAGAGAACGGCTGTTGAACGACCGCACACGGGGTGGTTTACTATAAGAAGATCGGAGGAATTTATGCCGCGTT
>DASYSA010000087.1:0-11722 GCA_036003885.1 Blastocatellia bacterium
CGTGTCGAGTGCGAATCTCGCAGCGACGAGGGAATGGGCCTGCTCTTCACCGTCGCGGACACCGGAATAGGCATCACCGTCGATCAGCAGCGCTCCATATTCCAGGCATTTACTCAAGCAGATGGGTCCACCACACGCAAATATGGGGGGACTGGGCTGGGTCTGGCAATCTCCTCCCAGTTGGTCAGCTTAATGCAAGGGCGCATCTGGGTCGAGAGCAAGACCGGGCAGGGCAGTACGTTTCGCTTCACCGCCCGCTTTGGCGTCAAATCCGCTGCTGTTGATCGAGCCGAACCCGCGCTGCGCTCCGTGGCGCCAGGCGACGCGATCCCGTCCTCGCTGCCGGTCCATCGGCCCGACGCAGCGCACTCCGGTTTCAACATACTGCTGGCAGAAGACAACCTGGTCAATCAGAAGCTGGCAATGCGACTTCTTGAAAAGCGAGGACACTCAGTTGTAGTGGCTGTGAATGGTCTGGAGGCTCTCGAGGCTCTGGAGCACCAGGAGTTCGATCTGGTGCTGATGGACGTTCAGATGCCGGAGATGAGTGGTCTTGAAGCAACGGAGGCCATACGGATCAAAGAACGAGAAACCGGAAGGCATATCCCCATCATAGCTATGACGGCCCACGCGATGAGGGGTGACCGCGAGCGCTGCCTGGAGGCCGGCATGGACGGCTACGCCACGAAGCCACTCAGCATCGGCGAACTGTTCAAAGCGATTGAGGAAGTAATGGGCGGAGGTCAGAGGTCAGACATCAGAGGTCAGTCGGAGGTCGGGCTTCTGACTGCTGACCTCTGATCTCTGACGTCTGACCTCTGACCTCTGACCGCTGATCCCTATTTGTCTTTTGAAACGCCAGTCAATAAACTAGTCCGCTGTGACTTTAGAACGCATTCAGCAAATTGCCCGCGAGAGCATCGAGACCAAGCGCGCTTTCTTCGAGTCTCATTCTGCCACGGTCGTAGAAGCCGCATACATGATCGTCGGTTCGCTCAAGGCCGGCGGCAAGCTGCTGGTCTTCGGCAACGGCGGTTCGGCCGCTGATGCTCAGCACATCGCTGCCGAGCTCGTCAATCGACTAACCGGCGACCGCCCGCCAATCGCTGCGATTGCGCTGACAACCGACACATCGATTCTTACGTCGATCGGGAACGACTCTTCATTTGATGAGGTGTTCGAGAGACAGGTGCGGGCGCTCGGACGAGCGGGTGATGTCGTGCTGGCAATCTCGACCAGCGGCAATTCACCAAACGTCGTGCGCGCAGTGTCGGCGGCTCGGGAGTTGAGCATAAGGACAATCGGGATGATAGGACGAACCGGAGGCAAGCTCGCATCCCTGGTCGACGTAGCGCTCATCGTCGACGCCGAGTCCACTCAGCGCATTCAGGAAACACACATCACGATCGGTCATGTTCTATGCGAGTTGATCGAGGAGTCGCTCTTCCCGTGAGGTGTCAGGTGGGGGGTGTCAGGGGTCAGGTGTAAGATGCCAGCTTGACACCTGATCCCTGGACCCCTGACACCTGACACCTGACCCCTGACACCTGGAACCTGCACAATGTCGCGCTACAAAGTCGAGCCAATAGACCTCTCCAGGATCGCAACATACCCGCTGGCTTCGCGGCCCAGTAAGGTAACTGCCGACGACTTCGCTCACCCCGTGAAAACTCAGTCATTGGTCAAGGAGTTTTTTAGGGGCCTGCCAAACATTTTGGCCGCTCGAGATCTGCAGCAGCTTGCTGAACTGATCCGCGAAGCGAGGCGCCGAGGCCGAGCAATCATCGTGGGTCTCGGAGGCCACGTGATCAAAACCGGTCTCGCGCCCGTCTTGATAGACCTCATGCAGCAAGGCTTCGTGACCGCGTTGGCAATGAACGGCTCGGCGATGATACACGACTTCGAGATCGCCCTCGTTGGATCAACTTCTGAAGACGTTGACGCCACGCTCGGCTCAGGGAGTTTCGGCGGAGCAGAAGAGACCGGCCGGATAATCAACAACGCGATCACCGTCGGGGCCGCAGATCGGATCGGGATCGGAGAGGCGATCGGGCGGGAGCTTCACTTGATGCAGCCAGCTCACCCAGAGATCTCATTGCTGTGGGCAGCATACGATGCGCGCGTACCGGTCACCGTGCATGTTGCCATTGGAACGGACATCGTGCACATACACCCTAATGTGGACGGCGCGGCGACCGGGCAGACGTCTCATCACGATTTTCGATTGCTCTGCTCTCTGGTGCGTGAACTCGATGGCGGCGGAGTCTATTTGAACCTCGGCTCGGCGGTCGTCTTGCCGGAAGTCTTCCTGAAGACCGTTACTGTGGTTCGCAATCTCGGGCATAGACTCGAGGATTTCACGACGGCGAACTTCGACTTCATTCAGCACTATCGACCCTTAACCAATGTGGTGAGACGACCTGTAGCGGGAAGCGGACAGGGCTTTTCATTCGTAGGCCATCACGAATTGATGATTCCATTGCTTGCAGCCGCAATTCTCAGCGAGTCATGAATCGGCTACGGCACGACAGGAGGGAAATGGCGTCGATGAACATCGATCAAGTTCCGGTGGCGAGCCGCGTTGAAAACACTCACTTCGGTGCCTTATCCAGCGCCTCACGCACCTTGCGGCCGAGGTCGCCGATGCTATAGGGCTTCTGGATCAACGGCGCGCCCAGCTCATCCCCAAAGCTCACCCGCGTCCCTTCCGGTGCATAACCCGAGATGAATATCGCCGGCGTGTTGCTCCCCAGCTTGCGGATCGCTTCGTATACCTGGCGGCCGCTCATTCGAGGCATCACAATGTCCAACAACATCAGATCGATCTGAACCCCAGGATCTTTATAGATCTTCAAAGCCTCTTCCCCATCACTCGCAATCAATACCGTGTAACCGAGCTCTGACAGGAGTTGGGCCGCAAGCGTCCGCAAAGGCTCTTCATCTTCGGCAATCAGAATGGTCTCGGTGCCCCCTCGCAACGGCGGCTCGGCGCGCTCGACCAGTTGCTCGGCCGCGCCGTCACAAGCCGGGAACAAGATCCGAAAACTGCTGCCTTCACCCGGCACGCTCGAAACGTGAATGAGGCCGCCATGCTGCTGGATGATGCCATAGACTACGGCCAGCCCAAGCCCTGTTCCTTTTCCCAAATCCTTGGTGGTATAGAACGGCTCGAAGATGTGCTGAAGCGTCTCCGGGTCCATCCCCACACCCCGATCGGTTACTCGAATCTCGGCGAACCTTCCCGGCCTCGCCCACGAATGGGCGTGACAATACTCTTCGTCAAGGTCCAGACCCTGAGTCTGAATCACCAGCCGCCCGCCCCGCGGCATTGCGTCCCGAGCGTTCACGGCCAGGTTCATCAACACTTGTTCGACGTGTACCGGATCGGCGAGAACAGATGGAAGGCTCGCGTCGATATGGACGACCACCTCGACGTCCGCTCCGATCAGCCGTCTAAGCATCTTCATAAGGTCGGCAATCGTATCGTTGAGGTTGATGCGTTTCGGTTCAAGCCGCTGTCTCCGACTAAAGGTCAGCAATTGCTCAGTGAGAGCGGCGGCCCGGCGCCCCGCTTTGAGGATCTGCTCGACCTCCTGCCGCATGGAGCTCGTTGCGTCCAGCCGTTCAAGCAGGAGTTGGCTGTATCCAATGATGGCGGTGAGGAGATTGTTGAAGTCGTGCGCGACTCCTCCGGCGAGTCTTCCTACCGATTCCATCTTCTGCGCCTGAAGCAACTGCTCCTCGAGACGGAGGTGCTCTTCCTCCGCCTGCCTGCGCTCGCTTATGTCGCGCGCGATGGCCTGAATCCCAACAGGCTTGCCCTTCTCGTACATGACCCGCGAGCTCACCTCTACAGGGACCCGTCCTCCATCCTTGGCGATCAGCTCGGCCTCATAGGTTGCGGATTGAGTGAGGCCGCTCAGTCTATCCATCAGGTGCTGCCCTACGATCTCTTCGCCCTCCAGTGCCACCAGTTGAGCGACGTTCATCCCGACCAGTTCATCGGCGCCATAGCCCACCATCTGTTCGGCTTTCTTGTTGGCAGACGTGACAATCCCCGCCAGATCGTGGGTGTAGATCATATCGTTGGCATTCTCGAACAGATCGCGATAACGGGCCTCGGCCTCGCGCAGCCCCCTTTCGGCGCGTTTGAGCTCGGTTATGTCGTAAGCCATCCCTCTCACGATCGGAGAGGCGACACCTTCGGTGCGCACCGTGTTGTGATATTCCCAGATTCGCTTCTCACCGCTTCGAGTCTGAACCAGCATCAGCCCTTTGGCAGCGCCTTCTCTGCGAATCGTCTCCAAATAAGTCTCAAACTGGTCGCGTACTTCAGGCGCCAGGAGATCCCGAATGCTCTGATTCACAAAGTCGCTCTGGACATAACCCAACAATTTGGCGGACCCCTCATTGAAAGAGAGAATCTGTCCATCGAGATCATGAGTGCAGATCAACTCGTGACTGTGTTCGACAAGATCGCGATAGCGATCGTCGATCACCATATGCCGGTGTCGCTCCTCCTTCTCTCGCAGGACCTGCGCAATCGACGGCCCCAGTCTCTCAAGCTGTCCCTTGAGCACAAAGTCGGCCCCGCCCGCCCTGATCACTTCGGCTGCCGCGTGTTCTCCAATTGGCTCGGATAGGAATATCACCGGAACCCCGAGGGAGTGCTCCCTGCACAGGCCGAGGATCTCACTCGATCCAAGTGTGATCAGGCCATGCTCGGCGAGTATCACGTCGTAGCTGGACTCCATCAACCTCGAAACGAGTTCGTCCCGATTCGTGGCTACATCGCACTGGCACACAAATTCAGCCTCGGCCAACACTGCGAGCATGCGCCGCACATCAGCATCATTATCGTCGAGGAGGAGAATCCGAATTGGTGTCGACATCAGAGAGCGGCTCAATGAACATTTACATGGGGGAGATACTAAGCGAACTACGATACGACTCGGGCGCTAATCCAGAACAGAGCCGGTCTATTGGCGAGGCGTCCAGGAATCCCGGTTCTTCAGATCTACAGACTCAATTGTTGTCTCTGGGCGCATCGCCGTCAAGGGGAATGGGAAATGCGAAATTCGAAATGCGAAATTCGAAATGGAGCGAAACAGGGGCGCATCGCCGTCAAGGGGAATGGGAAATGCGAAATTCGAGATGCGAAATTCGAAATGGAGCGAAACGGAGGGCCGAGTTGCCCTTTTGGACTCGACAGTGGCCCACAAATCCCGCATTTCGCATTTCGCATTTCGAATTTCGAATTTTCCTTTCTCTGCTGTTATAATTTCGCGGTCATCCGGAAGGCATTCAGCGAGCGAAGGCGAGCCCTCAGCTCGAATAGAAGGCTAATCTCAGCGAGACAAGGAATAAGGCCATGACAACGGATCGATATCAACCGCGTTCTGAGCATAAGTTTACCTTCGGACTCTGGACAGTTGGCAATCGCGGCCGCGACCCATTTGGCGAAGCCGTACGCCCTTCGCTGCCGCCCATCGACATCGTCCACTTGCTGGCAGAAGTCGGGGCATATGGAGTGAACCTTCACGACAATGACCTGGTTCCCATTGACGCAACGGGCGGCGAACGCGATCGAATAGTGCGTGAGTTCAAAGCCGCGTGCGAAAGCGATGGGCTGAAGGTCCCCATGGCCACGGTGAATCTCTTTTATGATCCCGTGTTTCGCGATGGCGCCTTCACGGCAAACGACGCAGACGTCCGCGCTTATGCGATTCAAAAGACCCTGCAGGCTATGGACATCGGAGCTCAGCTGGGCGCGAAGATATTCGTACTGTGGGGCGGGCGTGAGGGGGTCGAAACCGACGGATGCCGCAGACCGGACGAAGCCATCAAACGCCTGCGAGCCGCGATCAACTACCTTTGCGAATACTCAATCGAACGAGGCTATGGCTACAGATTTGCCATGGAAGCCAAGCCGAACGAGCCTCGCGCTGATATCTATATGCCGACCACAGGCGCCTATCTTGGGTTAATCGCCACGCTCGACCATCCTGATCTGGTCGGCGTGAATCCGGAAGTGGCGCACGAACACATGGCCGGGCTGAATATGACGCACTCGGTCGCTCAGGCCTGGGAGGCGGGCAAACTCTTTCACATCGACCTCAACGATCAGATTCCGGGCCGCTATGATCAGGACCTGCGATTCGGGTCAGCAAATCCGAAGACGGCATTCTGGCTGGTCAAGTTCCTCGAAGACGTGGGCTATGACGGGCCGCGCCACTTCGACGCTCATGCCTACCGCACCGAGGACTACGATGGGGTGAAGGAGTTTGCCCGCGGATGCATGCGAACTTACCTTATCCTCAAAGATAAGGCCGCCCGCTGGAATGCCGACCCTGAGATCAAAACCCTGCTGGCTCAGATAGGCAAAACTCAAGGTAAGGGTCCACTCGATGCGTACTCAAAGGACCACTGCGCTTCGCTCCTGGCCCACACCTTCGATCGCGTCAGGCTCGCGGAGAAGGGGCTGCAGTACGAGCGACTCGATCAACTGACAATAGACATCCTGTTGGGCGTGAGGTAAGTTGACCGACTTCGCCTGAGGACTTGAGTCAAACGAGACTCGGGCGACGATCCTGGAAATTTGCATTGCCGCCGGCATGATGAGTTGCAGCGGACGTATCGACGCCGGTACCACAAAACAAATCAGATTCCGAGGTGACTCATGAGACATCCAGGCTCTCTTCTTCTGTTCCTGTTTGTGTGTTCGACGGCTGCCTCGGCGCAGTCCCAGAGCCCCCCACCAGATTGTTCCGAGCTGCCTGCCTTGAAACAGCGGGTCGACCGTGCTGAGGGTCGACTCAAAGACTGGCCGCAACTTGCGCGATATCACGATGCGAACGCCAAGGTGGCTGCTCCCGCGACGAGCGAGGCCCGCGTGGTCTTCATGGGCGATTCGATTACCGACGGTTGGAGCAATCCTCGCTTTGGCGGTTTCTTTCCGGGCAAACCGTATTTGAACCGCGGCATCAGCGGCCAGACGACTCCGCAGATGCTCATCCGCTTCAGGCCCGATGTGATCGCGCTGCGGCCAAGGATGGTTGTGATCCTTGCGGGCACCAATGACCTGGCGGGCAACACCGGAACAACCACTCTTGAAGCCATCGAGGACAACCTTGCCTCGATGGCGGAGCTCGCTCGAGCCAACGACATCCGCGTCGTCTTCGGGTCCGTGCTTCCGGTCAGCGATTACGAACACAACGCACAGGGTCAGCCCATCGTGCAGACTACGCGCCGGCCGCCCGAGCAGATCAAGACGCTCAACAACTGGATCAAGAAGTACGCAGCCGAGCACGGCCATACCTATCTCGACTACTTCTCGTCCACGGTCGATGAGAAGGGATTCCTGAAAGATGAACTGAGTGATGATGGGCTGCACCCGAACGCGAAGGGCTACGAGGTTATGGGCCCGCTTGCAGAGCAGGCGATCGGCGCTGCCTTCAAGAAAAAGAAATGAGCTCCAAGAAAGGTCAAACAACCAGAATGCGATTCAAAACCCAGGTGACAGTCGTTCTCGTGACCCTGTTCGCAGCGGCCTGTGTAAGCGGACCTCAGGGTCAGAACTCAAGCGGCAAGAAGACCAGGTCCGGTCCCGTGCGAATCGGATTATCGCTGGATACGTTAAAGGAAGAGCGGTGGCAGTATGATCGCGACCTGTTCCTCGCCCGTGCCAAGGAGCTGGGCGCCGAAGTGCTCGTCCAGTCGGCAAACAGCGACGACGCCGTGCAGACTCAACAGGCCGAAAATCTGCTCACTCAAGGCGTTGACGTGCTGGTCATCGTCGCTCACAACGCCGAAGTCGCCGCCTCGATCGTGGATTCGGCCAAGAAGCAGGGAGTGCCGTGCGTAAGCTACGACCGCTTGATACGGAACAGCGATGTCGACCTGTACATCTCGTTCGACAATGTCAAGGTAGGGGAGCTGCAGGCCCGCTATCTTGTCGAGCGCGCTCCCAAAGGCAACTACATTCTGATTGGCGGCGCCCCAACCGACAACAATGCCGTGATGCTGCGCGAAGGCCAGATGAAAGTCCTGGGGCCCTCGATTGAACGCGGCGACATCAAAGTAGTCGCGAACCAGTGGGCGCGGGACTGGCAAGCGCGTGAAGCATTGAACATAACTGAGAACGCGCTGACGCAGGCTCACAACGACGTGGCCGCCGTTTGTGTTTCAAACGACGGGACAGCGGGCGGAGTGGTGCAGGCGCTCGAGGAACAGAAGCTCTCGGGAAAAGTCTTCGTGTCGGGGCAGGACGCCGACCTTGCTGCTCTACAGCGCATAGTCGCAGGGACCCAGTCGATGACGGTCTACAAACCGATCAAGCTGCTCGCGCCCCGAGCAGCCGAAGCAGCAATTGCTCTGGCGAAGGGTGAAAAACTCACGACTACGGCGACCGTGAACAACGGTAAAATCGATGTTCCTTCCATATTGCTGGAGCCACTCAGCGTCGATAAGAACAACATCGCCGAGACGGTGATCAAAGACGGATATCAGAAAATGGATGACGTGTATCGCAACGTGCCGGCTGACCAGAGGCCGAAGATGTAGGAAGATCCCATAGGAATCACTGTGTGGGCTTAAGGTTGTTCCTTATTGTTGCGATCGCGCTCGGCATCTTCTGGGCCGTGTTCAAGGCATTGCGCAGCCGAGGGACCCGAAGCGCCCACGAAGGGGTTGGCGACTCGCTCAGAGGGATTCCAGGGGACGACTTGAAGCGACTGAGAAATATCTGTCGCGGGGACGTGGAGCAGATGAGTCGCTTGATCGAGTACGAGAAGGGCCGCCGCCCGGGAATCAACAACGATGAAGCATGCCGGAAAGCGATCGCAAGCCTAACGCGAGACAACCGATAAAGAGGCTGATAGTACAGCACCGCACGAGCACTGATCGAAGCAAAGACTACCCGCAATGAGCAAACCGCTTCTTGAGATGCGCGTCATCACCAAGACCTTCCCAGGCGTGCGCGCGCTCGACGGCGGGAGCTTCGATCTGGACGTCGGCGAGATTCACGCCCGCGTCGGCGAGAACGGAGCCGGCAAATCGACTCTGATGAAAATATTGGGCGGAGTCTACCCGCACTCGGAGTACGGGGGCGAAATTCTTATAGAGGGAGATCTACGCCGCTTCCACAGCGTACACGAGGCACAGGCAGCGGGCATAGCGGTCATCTATCAGGAACTGTCGCTCGTGCCCGACATGACCGTCGGCGAGAACATCTTTCTCGCCCGCGAGCCTCGCCGCTTCGGCATCATTCGATGGGAAGAACTCTATTCGCGAGCCTCCGAATTGCTCGACAGACTGCACCTGCCAATCGATCCGCGCACGCCCGTCCGCCAACTCGGCATTGGCCAGCAACAACTGGTTGAAATAGCCAAGGCGCTCTCTCACGATGCGCGTATCCTCGTCCTCGACGAGCCAACCGCTGCTCTCACGGACACCGAGGTGGAGACGCTCTTTTCGATCCTGGAAGATCTCAAGGCCCGCGGCGTGGCGATGATCTACATCTCGCACAAGCTCGGCGAAGTCTTTCGGATCGGGGACCGCGTTACCGTCCTTCGTGACGGCCGGACGGTAGGAACCGAGCGAGCTGAAGACCTGGATCAAAAGCGCGTCATCGCGATGATGGTCGGCCGAGAGGTGAGCCAGATCTTTCCGCCCGATACTCGCTCACCGGCAGACGTTGTCTTCGAAGCCCGCGATATCTCAGTCGAAGATATCGCATCGGGTAAGCGGCTGGTCGATCGCGTCAGCTTCCTTGTTCGCCGCGGAGAGGTGCTGGGTGTTGCGGGTCTGATGGGCGCCGGCCGCAGCGATCTTCTGATGGCGATCTTCGGCGCGCACTCCGGACGCACCTCCGGCCAGGTGTTGATTGAGGGCAAACCTGTAAGCATCAGCAGTCCCGCAGAGGCTATCAAACAGGGGATCGGCTTTGTAACCGAAGACAGAAAGCGTTACGGTTTGATTCTCGACCAGACGATCCTGAACAACATGACCCTTGCAGGCTTGACTCATTTGTCCGGCCGCTTCTTGACTAACGCGGCCGCGGAAGCAGCAGTCGGGGAGAAGGCGATGAAAGATCTTCGCATCAAAGCTCCGTCGCTTGCGACTGTGACCGGCACGTTGTCGGGCGGAAATCAGCAAAAGGTGGTGCTCGCCAAGTGGCTGCTCAACGAGCCACGCGTCCTGTTCCTGGACGAGCCGACTCGGGGTATCGACGTCGGCGCCAAACAGGAGATCTATTCGCAGATCGATCGGCTTGCCCGCGCGGGGTTGGCCATAGTCCTCGTCTCATCCGAGCTGCCCGAGGTACTGGGGCTCTCCGACCGCTTGATTGTGCTTCACGAAGGACGAATCACCGGCGAGTTCACCCGCGCCGAGGCAACTGCGGAGGCGGTAATGGCCCGGGCAACAGGCACTAACGCTGATTGAAGACGATCGAAAGGCATAAGCTGAAACAATGACTGAACCCGTGACCGAGCCAGTGGCCCAGCAACCAGAAGCGGAGGCGCCTCGCCGACCCTGGAGTGGTTTCAAGGCGAGCAGCGCCTGGCGCACCTACACGATGGTTTTCGCGCTGATAGCGATCTGGCTGATCTTCGCGTACACGACGGGCGGGGTATTCCTCGAGGCGCGCAATTTCTCAAACCTCATGCGCCAGGCGACGATCACCGGCGTGCTTGCAGTAGGCATGTTGATGGTGATCGTGACGGGGCACATAGATCTCTCAATCGGCTCGGCAGTGGGCCTGGCCGGTGGTGTCGCTGCCATTGCGGACGCCTGGCTCGGCTGGGGACTTGCGCCCTCCCTTGCGATTGGCATTGCGGTGGGACTGGCAATCGGCGCTGTGCAAGGAGCGCTGGTCGCCTATGGCAACATTCCGGCCTTCATTGTAACTCTGGGGGGACTGCTTGCCTGGCGCGGAGCGATCAAGGGCATCAGCAAGGGCAACACGATTCCTATCGGGCTTCCTGCATTCAAGGCTATAGGGCAGGGCTATCTGACCCGTGAAATCGGAATTGCCATCATGATCTTAATGGTTGTGGCCATCTCGTTGTTTGCCGTACGGCGCAATCGCTTAAGACAGCGCCACGGCCAGGCGGCCATCAATCCGCTCCGCCTCGCCGCGCAGATCGTTATCCCATCAGGGATCACGATAGCATTTATTCTGGCGCTGAACGGCTACGCCGGTGTACCGATCCCGGTAATCATTCTGCTGGCGGTAGCACTCGTGGGGATGTTCCTCACTCAGAACACGACGTTCGGGCGGTATCTCTATGCGATCGGGGGCAACCCTGACGCGGCGAGGCTGTCGGGAATCAACCTTCGCCATCACACGATTGGGGTGTTCTGCATAATGGGGGCTCTGGCGGGTGTTGCGGGAATCATCTATACCGCGCGGGTCGGCAGCGCCTCGCCGGACGCAGGAAGACTGTTGGAACTGGATGCCATCGCCGCCTGCGTCATCGGGGGTACGAGCCTGATGGGTGGCCGGGGTACTGTGTTCGGCGCCCTCCTCGGGGCGCTGTTCATGGCGAGTCTGGACAACGGCATGTCGCTCAGGAATTATGAAGACTTCACTCAGGACATCGTGAAGGGCGTGATTCTCGTCGCGGCGGTTGGGCTTGATATGTTCGGCCGCAAGCGGGGATAAGCAGAGGTCAGGGGTCGGGGCTCGGGGGTCGGGGGTCAGGGAGCAGGGGTCAGAGGT
>DASYSA010000088.1:0-5617 GCA_036003885.1 Blastocatellia bacterium
CTCGTTGCGCGTTGTCCCGTTCGCTGCTGGCGTGATGTGCTACGTGATCGGCCTCTGGCTCTTCTACCGGTCGCACGCTGATCTCGGTACGAATTGGTCGATCACTCTGGAGGTACGGGAGGGACATCGACTCATCACGCATGGCGTTTATCGCGGGGTCCGCCACCCGATGTACTCGGCGTTGGCTCTCTATTCCGTCGGCCAGGCCCTCGTAATCCCGAACTGGGTGGCAGGCCTCTCGAACCTCGTCGCGTTCGCGGTCCTCTTTGCGCTTCGTGTCGGTGCCGAAGAGAAAATGATGGCCCAGCAGTTTGGCAACGAATACGCCACATACACAGCACGGACGAAGCGTCTTATTCCCCGCGTCTGGTAGACGATGCTGGGCCGGCTAACAAAACGTTGCAGACGAACTTATGGTATCAGCGATTCGAATAATCCATGCCGTAGGAGGATGTTATGAAGGAATCTGAAAAAACATTCACGCATGCAAACTGCGGCGGGAATGTACAACAAGACACAGAAAAACACCACTATGTATGTGATCGATGCCATGCTGAAGCAGAAGCTGTTGTTAGCTCTGCTGAGAAAGTTGAGGGAAGGCCCGAAGAAGTTACACTCTGTAACCCACACGATGAATCCTTTTAATTGTGGCGTCGGGAAAGAGGACAAAGAGTAAACGAGAGAAGCTAGGGAGAAAGGGCTACAGGGAAAGAAACGAACACAGAGTGAAATGAGAGGACGCAGAGCGAGATCGAAGCCGAAGGGTTTGGTTCTTTGCAAGCAACGCCTAACACGCGATGCAGCGGAGCGCGGCCAACCGATGCTTCGCTTGCCCCCAATGTCCCAGGCCGCGCCCTCCGATCTCTGCCGTTGGACGCTTGATCCACTGATGGGAATATCCATCTGAGAGGTGTGAATGAAAACAGCTATTCGCCTACCTCTGTGGGGTGTCCTCGTCGTACTAGCGCTCGGCACCTGCTTATTCACACCTTCGCACCAGGTTCCGTCTGCCACCAAAAGCCTGGTAACGATACCCGCCGACGTCACAGGTTATGGCCTCATCTTTGTTCGAACGCGGATCAATAACTCCGAGCCGCTGTGGTTCGCCCTGGATAGCGGTGCGAGTTTCCCCGTTGTCATTGACATCAGGCGGGCGAGGGACCTGGGGCTTAAACTCCAGGATAACCTCACGCTCGATGGAGGGGCGGGGGCGGCCACTTTTGAGGTTGCGATGACGAGAGGCGTTTCCGTCGACCTCGGCGGTTTGGAGCTCGCCGATCAGACCGCCGCCGTGTTTGCCCTCTCATCGTTAGAAGCTATTGCCGGCAGACCTCTGGACGGGCTAGTCGGGCGTGAACTGTTTAGCCGTTACGTGGTCGAAATCGATTATCTCGGCAATAAGATCAGCCTGTACGCCCCCCAGACTTACACCTACACAGGAGCCGGAGAGAGCATACCCCTTGCGCTCCGCGGTGACTATCTCTTCGTCCCCGCAAAGATTGAGCTGCCCGGTCGCCCGCCGCTTGAGGGGCAATTCCTCCTTGATACGGGCGGTGGATTTGTGACTGCTATATTGAATGCCCCCTTCGCACGGTCGAGGGGTGTGCCCGCTCCCACTCAAAGGGCGGTCTTAGACCGCTCGCTATCAGGTCTCGGCGGCGAAATAAGATTACTCGTCAGCCGCGCGACATCCTTCGCGCTCGGGAAACTAGCGATCCGCGAGCCTGTAATCTACGCGTCTCAAGACAGAGGCGGAGCACTGGCGAGAGCTGACTTCGATGGCGTGATAGGTGGTGAAATACTGCGGAGATTCACCGTGATATTTGATTACCCAAGACGCCGGCTGATCCTGGAGCCAAATGCTCATTACGCCGAGCCTGTCGAGTACGACATGAGCGGTATTAGGCTGCGTGCCGGGGGCGGCGATTTCAGAACTTTCAAAGTCTACCAGGTTCTTGAAAACTCGCCGGCGGCACACGCCGGTTTGCGTGAAGGCGATGTGCTCGCCGCCATTGACGGCGCTCCCGCATCAAGATTTTCGTTGGACGAAATCTATCAAATGTTGAAGCAGCAAGGCCGTGAGTATAAGCTAAGCGTCAGGCGCGGCAGCGAGACACTCTTTGTAATAATAAAGACTCAAAGGCTGATCTAATCCGCGTCTAGCAACAAAGCGTGCGACCGGAGCCGCGCAAGCGAGTTTCGCATGGTTCTGAGAGTTACGCGCGCGGCCCGGTCATCCCAACCGTTCGACGGCGTGAATGGCGTCAGCAGAATCTCAACTATCGATTACGCGTCGCCGGTAGGGCTGACAGCAGCCTGCTCCTCTAGCCCTAAGGAGGCTCTCAATGAGACGATCTCTTATTCTTGCAGCGTTGACGATGATGTCAGGTTCCGGTTTCGCGCAGGTGCGGGGCCAGGCGACCGCGAGGCGGCCTCAACGGATCCTATCAAGAATTGTCTATCTGGGCGAAACACCCGCCGACTAACGCAGGTCAGACAGACGTTGATTCGGGTCCAAATCTCATGGCTTCGCCGGTCCGCATTTACTTCATGCTCGCATTTGCCCTGACCTGGGGGATTGGTGGAATCGGGCTTCTAGTCGGCCTCTGGGTGCCGGAATCGCAGCCGCTCTCGACGTCAAGCCCGCTCTACTATCTGGCGGCGTACTCCGTCAGCCTCGCCGGAATCGCGATGACGGCGATCTACGCAGGCCGGGGAAGCCTGCGACGCCTGGGTCAACGCCTGATCCCGTGGCAGTCTCCGCCACGCTGGTACCTGATCGTTGCCTTGGGCTACGCAGCGATCACGGGCATCGCGTTGCAGGTGGCGGCACTCTTTCACTCGACGCCAGCCGCCATTCGAAACTGGCCCGTGTTCTTCACCGGGCTGTTCCCTGCCATTGTGAGAGATCCGGGGCCAATCGGCGAGGAGTTCGGCTGGCGCGGATTCGCGCTGCCGCGGTTGCTCGAGCGCTACTCACCCCTTAACGCGAGCCTAAGGCTTGGGCTCATCCATGCCGCCTGGCATCTGCCCCTGTTCTTTATCCCCGGCATGCCTCAAACACAGGCCTCATTTCCGCTATTCACGCTCGGCGTTGTCTCGATCGCGATCTTCGACACGGCGCTGTACCTGCGCACCGGCGCCAATCTGCTCCTTGCGATCCTCGTTCACCTGATGGCAAACGTCTACGGCGGTATCGCGCTCGACGCTCATGCGCTGAACTTCTTTTTCGCGGTGGAAGGCATCGCTGCTGCTTTGGTCGTGATCGTCGGAGGTTTGAGATCAACAGGACAGTTGGCTCCAATCACGTCCGACGGACCGGTTTTCTAGGTTTCTGTTCAAGAGTTTGGTCAGCCGGGTAACATCGGCTTGCCAGCCGACGGCAGCGAGTGGAATCATGTGACGCCGCGGCTGAAGGTCCGCTTAGCTCCCTGGACAGTGTGTCCAGATTTGCGCTTTGCCAGATTCTCGAAGAAGCCAGCAACCCGCTTGATGTATCAGGAGGCCCAATCTCTATGAACCGCTCATTCGTTTTCGTTGTGTCCTGTCTGGTGTTAATCGTCACCGCTGGCCGCGCCGACGCGCAGTGGGCGCGGTTTCGCGGGCCCAACGGGTCTGGTGTCGATTTATCGGTGGGGTATCCCGTCGAGTTTTCGCCTACCAGGAACATGGCGTGGAAGGCGTCGGTGCCCTACGGGCAGTCGTCACCGGTCGTGATGGGCACCCGGCTCTACGGCACCGCCAGCGAAGGCGACCGCTTGATCACGTTCTGCCTGGACACGCGGACCGGCCGGGAATTATGGCGCCGGGAAGTCCCGCGCGAGCGGGTGCAGGCCGTATACAAAGCAAACGATCCGGCATCGCCAACCCCGGCGGCCGACGAGAGCGGCGTCGTGGCCTTCTTCCCTGAATTTGGATTGGTGTCGTACAACAACGACGGGCAAGTGCGTTGGACCTCCCGCCTCGGCCCCTTCAAGAACTTCTACGGAATGGCAGGTTCGCCAATCATCGACGGGGGCACGGTCGTGCTGGTATGCGACCAGCAGGCGGGGTCGTTTGTCATTGCGCTCGACCGCTCGACCGGGCGTCTGCGATGGAAGACCCGCCGACCAGGCATGACGATTGGGTGGTCGACGCCCATGGTCTTTCGACCGGACGAGACGCGCGCGGACCTGATCGTGCTCGGCACGACGCGTCTCGATGCCTACGACCTCGCGTCCGGGGCCCAGCGCTGGTGGCTGCCGGTGGCATCCACTGGTGCACTTGGCACGCCGTTGGCCCACGGTGACACCCTGATGATCTCCACCCTTGGCAGCAATGAGCCGTTTATGCCGACCTTCGCCTCGGTGCTGTCGCAATACGACAAGGACAAGGACGGGCGCCTGTCCTTGCAGGAGTTTCGCGGTGATGCGGACCTTGGGGAGCACTTCGGCTGGATCGATGAGAACGACGACAAGTTCATCGTCGACCAGGAATGGAACAAGGCGCGGGCGTTGGGCATTGGCGAGTGGGGGGCGATCGCCGTTCGCCCGGGCAACGCGCGAGGCCAGCTCGAACCGGGCGCGGTTCGCTGGCGCCTTCAGAAGAACCTCCCGTACATTCCGGCGCCGCTGCTGTACCAGGGCGTGTACTACATGGTGAAAACCGGCGGCATCATCACCTCGCTTGACCCCGCGACCGGCCGCATTCTGAAGCAGGGCCGGAGCCCCGGCGCGCCGGGCGAGTACTATGCGTCACCCGTCGCCGCGGACGGTAAGGTATTCCTGGTGAATACGGAAGGCAAGATCACCGTTCTCAAAGCTGGTGCGGAGTGGGAGGTGCTCGCCGTCAACGACGTCGACGACGAGGTCAATGCAACGCCCGCCCTGAGCGATGGACGGGTCTACGTGCGGACGCGAGGCGCGTTGTACTGCTTCAGCACCCCGCGGTAGCTAAAGTATCTAAATTAGGCGCAATCTAACAACAACACGTTCCACCGGAGGCGGCGAAGCAAGTTTCTTAGTGTTCTGGCAATGCCCTGCTCGCGGCCTCCTTTAAGGAGTGTTATGCGCTGCGTCGCACACTGAGAGAGTCGCTACCTATTATTATGATCGATCCTGGTCGCCGAGATTAGCTGATACACTTACGGCGGACTAATCACGTGAAGAAACAGATTCTTATCTATGGTCTCATCTACGGCCTTTGTGGCGGGCTGCTGATCGCGGCGCTTAAGGTCATTGAATATCGCTATGTCGTGGTAGAACACTCGATCGAGATTTACGGCGGCTTGACGGCGCTTGTCTTCGCCAGCGTGGGCATCTGGCTCGGGCTCAAGCTTACGCGAAAAGAGCAGGTCATCGTCGAACGGCAACTGATCGTCGAAAGAGAAGTTCTGGTTCCCGCCGGGAGTCCGTTTGCTCTGAACGAAAAACGACTGCAGGAACTGGCGATCACCAAACGCGAATTGGAAATACTCGGTTTGATTGCGAACGGTCTGAGCAATCGCGAGATAGCTGAAAGACTTTTCGTCAGCGAGAACACCGTCAAGACACATTCCAGCAGGCTGTTCGACAAACTCAGCGCCAAGCGAAGAACACAGGCAGTCCAGCGAGGCAAAGAGCTGGGGCTGATTCCTTAA
>DASYSA010000089.1:0-16619 GCA_036003885.1 Blastocatellia bacterium
GCTCGACCGCTGATGCGTTCACGCTCTTTGCCAGGTTCGAAGCCAAGCTCGAACAGTATCACGGGCAGCTTCAGCGCGCGGCCGTCGAACTGGGGAAGGAGTGGCGGACAGACAAGTACCTGCGCCACCTCGAAGCATTGCTGATCGTTGCAGATGAGACCACTACGCTCCTGATCTCGGGCGGAGGCGACGTTATTGAGCCGGACGATGGCGTGCTGGCGATCGGATCTGGGGGATCATATGCCCTGGCTGCGGCAAGAGCTCTGCTCCGACACACCGAGCTGTCCGCTGTGGACGTAGCCTCCGAAGCGCTGAAGATCGCCGGTGAAATCTGCGTCTTCACAAATTCAAATCTAGTTATCGAGGAGCTATAATCACCCAATCGGTCCGGCTTCTGTGATGACGCCGGGCCAAGGCTTTTGCATGGTTATCTATCTGCCAGGTGAAGTGAAGGATCAACCCAAGCTCGACGAGATGACCCCGCGCCAGATCGTCGCGGAGCTGGATAAGTATGTCGTCGGCCAGAACGCCGCCAAACGGGCCGTTGCGATCGCCCTTCGAAACCGTATTCGCAGACAGAAGCTGCCGCCCGAGCTTGCTCAGGATGTCATACCGAAAAATATCATAATGATCGGGTCGACCGGCATCGGTAAGACCGAGATCGCACGACGCCTCGCCCGGCTTTCAAACTCGCCGTTTCTCAAAGTAGAAGCTTCAAAGTTTACTGAAGTGGGCTATGTGGGCCGGGATGTCGAGTCGATGGTTCGCGACCTGGTTGAGATAGGCATCGACCTTGTCCGTGAAGAGAAGATCGCCGAGATCGCCGAGAAGGCCGAAGAGAATGCCGAGGAGCGCCTGCTCGATCTGCTGCTCCCCCGAAGCAAGCAGGTGGAGGAGGGGGGAGAGCCCGACAGTGCGCTCGAGCAGTTCGAACGCACCCGCGAGAAACTTCGTCAGCAGTTGCGAGAGGGCCGGCTCAATTCTCGCATCGTCGAGCTGGAAGTGCAGGCGAGCAACAATCCGGGCCACTTCGAAATCTTCACGCCGCAGGGTATCGAGGAGATGGACATAAATCTCCGCGACATGTTCCCCAACATGTTCAGCGGCCGCCCAAAGGTACGAAAGATGCGCGTCGACGAAGCGCTCGAGTACCTCGTCCAGGAGGAGGAACAGAAACTGATCGACATGGACCAGGTTGCCCGCACGGCAATCGAGCGGGTCGAGTCGTCAGGCATAATCTTCCTCGACGAGATAGACAAGATCGCCGGCCGCGAAGGGGGCCAGGGACCCGACGTGTCGCGCGAAGGCGTCCAGAGAGATATCCTTCCGATAGTTGAAGGCACGAGCGTGAATACTCGCTACGGTATGGTGAGGACCGATCACGTGCTGTTTATCGCTGCCGGAGCGTTTCATGTCTCCAAGCCCTCCGATTTGATCCCCGAGCTTCAAGGTCGATTTCCGATACGCGTGGAGCTCCAGCCCCTCACGGTCGATGACTTCAAGAGAATATTGACTGAGCCCAAGAACTCCCTGGTGCGGCAGTACAAGGCGCTGCTCGGGACCGAGGGCATCGATATCGATTTCACCACCGATGCCATCGACTCGATCGCCCGCTTCGCCTTCTCAGTCAACGAACAGACAGAAGACATAGGTGCTCGCCGGCTCCATACCATCATGGAGACGCTTCTCGATGAATACTCGTTCGAGGGACCCGATCTTCAGGAGAAGTCGGTGGTCGTCGGCTCCGATTACGTCAACAAGCAGTTAGCCGCAATAGTGAAGAACGAAGACCTCAGCCGGTACATACTGTGAGCAACCAGCCTCGAGCTGCCGGCGGCCCGCGCCTTCAGCGTCTTACGTCCCTCGTCTCGCTGTCCTGTGCTTTGCTCACCTGTTTGACCACTTGTTCATGCGGAAAGATCGGCGCGCCCGTTCCCCCTTCGCGAATAACACAGCGCACCACGGACCTCAAGGCAGTGCAGCGCGGCTCGGCCGTCGTTCTCTCATGGCCGTCGCCCACCCTTGTCGGAGCAGAATCGAGTCGCGACTACATCGCCCGCGTCGATGTGTACCGCCTGCGAGAGACCAAAGACCAGGAGCCTTTGCTTGATCCGGACGACTACGAAGCGGCGGCCGACGTGATAGGGTATCTCGATCGAGCGACTATCGAAGCTCGTGTAAAGACCATCGGCGTCTTGCAGTACACAGACCCGCTCGACCTTAAGAGTGCCCGCGATGCGTCGAGCCTGAGGCTCAGATACGCCGTGCGCTACATTAACCTGCGCGGCCAGAAATCATCGTTTTCAAACAGCGTCGCAATTGAGCCTCTGCCTGCGGTTGCTGCTCCTCCGACAAGCTTGCATGTTGCCGCTTCAGCCCAGGACGAGGTCAAAATTGACTGGTCGCCTCCCGACTCGAACGTCGACGGCACGCGCCCAGCGTCGGTGGCCGGATATAACGTCTACCGGCGAACCGCCAAACGAGAAGCCTTCACAAGACCGTTGAATTCCGAACCCATATCGGAGTCCCACTTCACCGATACCAGGTTCCAGTACGAGACTGACTACGTGTACGTGGTCCGTACGCTTTCGCAGGGCGCGATCGGGCTCATCGAGAGCGCCGATAGCGAGCCGGCCAGCTTAACGCCGGTCGACGCGTTTGCGCCCGCGGCTCCCGAGCCGGTGTCGATTGCATCAGCGAACGGGGTGATCAGTCTTTTCTGGCCAACCAGTACTGAGCGCGACGTAGTGGGCTACAACATCTATCGAGCGGAGTCGACCGAGGCGGGAGACGGTGAGTGGCTCAAACTGACAGCTCAGCCTCTGAGCAGCGTGACTGCCTATCGCGACGATCGCGTTGTGATAGGGAAGAGATACTCATACAGAGTGGCCGCTGTGGATCGGTTCGGCAATGAGAGCGCCCCCTCTCATGTCGTGAGCGAAACCGCCAACCCCTAACACAACTCATCAGATGATTCAGGCGCAACCAAGCAAACAGTCTCGAAGGGCCTGGCTGAGTGTGGCAGCCTACGCGGCCATGTTTGTGTTCGGAATCGTGATGGCGCTGCTGGGCGCGGTATTACCGGTACTCTCGGAGCAACTGGAATTCGATCTGGCGCGAGCAGGCAATCTCTTCTTCACGTTGAACTTTGCCGTGATGCTGAGCATGCTTGGAATCGGCCCGCTCATGGACCGGGCCGGCAAGCGACCTGTGCTGATGGGTGGAATGTTGATTGTCGTCGTTGCTCTTCTGCTGATTGCCGGAGCCTCTACCTACTCCACCCTCCTGGTGGCCGTCTTCTTACTCGGCATCGGAGGCGCCGCCCTCAACGGGGCCAGCAACATGGCAATCGCCGACCTCTTCACCGACCCTCGCCTGAAGAGCTCGGCCATGAATCTCCTCGGTGTCTTCTTTGGGATCGGAGCGTCGTTCCTGCCGCTGGTAATCGGCTCGCTATTGAAGAGCATGGGGTTGACCAACATACTGCTGGTCGCAACCGGGCTGAGCATGGCTGCGGGAGTTTTATTCCTCGGGGTGCGCTTTCCACCCGCCGGGCAGGCACAGAGCTTCCGCCTGACTGACGCCGGGCACGTGCTGCGAAACCCGCTGGTTCTGTTGTTTGGTTTCGTGCTCTTTTTTCAGTCGGGCAGCGAATTCATCATCAGCGGATACACTTCGACCTACCTTAGGCGCGATCTGGGCAGCTCTATTTCGACCGCTTCGTACCTTCTCGCGATCTACTGGGGCTGCTTCGTGGTCGGCCGGATAATCGCCAGCAGACTCGTGCTAAGGATCTCATCAACGACGTTGGTGCTGGTAAGCGCCCTCGGCTCGGCATTGGGCGCGGTGCTTTTGGCCTTCAGCCCCACTCAGGGGGTTGCAACCGTCGCGCTGGTTATCATTGGGCTGAGCTTCGCGAGCATCTTCCCGACGACGCTCTCGCAGGCTGCGAGCAGCTTTCAGTCTTATCTAGGGACGGTGTTTGGGATGCTTTTTGCGATAGCGCTGATCGGGGGAATGACGATGCCGTGGGTAGTTGGACAGATTGCCGAATCTCATGGGCTCAGATATGGATTGGTGCTGGTGGCGGGGAACTTCATAATGATCTTTGTGCTGCAGTTGATCATCTGGCGACGAAAATAGCGTTTCGCGTTTTACGTTTTACGTTTTACGTTCGCCTTCTGGATGACACCGAACTCCTTGAGTGGGTGAACGCAAAACGTAAAACGTTAAACGTTAAACGTTATTATTTCCAGTCCCCCAGCAGTTTCCTCGTCTGAACAATCTGGCCGAGATGATATGCATTGTGATCCGCCACAAGAAAAACTTCCCGCAGATAAGTCTTACCTTCACCGTGTGGGATCGACGCAGTCAGGTCGATGGTGGTGTCTGACACCAGCTTGATCACTTCCTCGAGGTCCGCAAAGAAGGCGGCCACCGACGCCTCCCACATCTCATCAGCGATTCGGTCCGCCGGCGGGGGCCAGTAGCCTCGGGGCCACTCAGGCGATTGCCAGGCTTCATCAAGTGTGTAGCGGAGTATGTCTTCCTGGGCGATTCGCATGTGTTCGAAATCTTCCCAAACCGAGTGCTCTCCGTCTTGCGGACGCACGTGCCGGAGTTCAGGCTTGAGACCCTCGATCGCTTGCCTGACCCCCACGTGCGCCTGCCTTCCGCGCAGCAGTTCTACCAGGGTCTCGCGCAGTATTGCGTCATCCATAAAGTCTCCTCAATCGGTGGCCTTGCCTCCAAGCGTCTTTGGAGTGATTATCCATGCGAGCTTGCCGCCGCCATCCTCAACATCAGCCCATCTGTCGATCTGGAACTCCACGCAGGCAAGCGCAGCCGTCGGCATATCCTGGCTCGTGTCCGTCAATCGCGAGACAAGCTCCGAAAAGGTTGGATTGTGCCCAACCAGCATAACACACGAGCTCGTGTCCGGGAGGCGTCTGACGATCTTCAGCAATTCAGCCGAGGAAGCGCCGTAGATGTTCTGGTCAAACTGAGGACTGACCGGGAGCCCGGCTGCTTTGACAACGGCCTCGATGGTCTGGGTCGCTCGCAGGGCGGGTGAGCTCATGATCAGATCAGGCAGAGGCCCACGCTGTTGAAGAGCATGCCCAATGCGAGGAGCGTCGGCGATTCCGCGCGCCGCGAGCGGCCTCTCGAAATCGGGGGCGGACGAATCGCCCCAACTCGACTTCGCGTGCCGCAGGAGCAACAAGGTCTTCATCGCATGCCTCCCATGAGATTGCGGATCGAGGATTTATCCGCAGATGTCGCAGATATTGCGAATGGACTATCGGCTATTCGGGTCCGGTTCTTTATCTGTGTCATATGCGCAATCTGCGGATGTATCCTCACTCCGCAATCCGAAATCCACAATCCTCAGGGCTGCGTGATGCAGAAACTGCGGACTATCCGATAAAGAAGTTGAGTGCCTTCCCGAACGGCAGCCACCGGAATGCGCTCGTCGTTGCCGTGAACTCCATTGTAGTCCTGTGACTGAATGAAAAATGGCGAAAAACCGTACGACACTATTCCAAGGTCGCGGAAGAAATGGCTGTCGGTGAATCCCGCCAGAACCGTCGGCACAAACAGCGCGTTCGGATCTTCGGCTCGTATTGTTGCGCTGATGGCGCGGTAGAGGTCTGTATCAGCCGGCGACTCGCTTGCGCCAAATGCCAGAAGTGTTTCGACCTCGATCGCAGGATCGCCAATCACTCTCTTGACCTCGGATATGAACGCCTCGGGCGTCTCTCCCGGCAACAAGCGGCAATCGATCTCCGCAGTCGCGATTGGAGCGATCACGTTGGTCTTGCTGCCGATGCTGACTACCGTCGGCTGGATCGTGTTGCGCAGCAAGGCGGCATTCTGCGCGTTTGAAAGAAGAAGGTCGCGCAGAACCGGGTCGTGAAGAGCTGCGGTCACATCGGAATAGGCGCGCTTCGTGTTGGGATCGCTCTGAAGGTCGGCGATCGCGCGGAAGTAGCGCTCGACGGCCGGCACTGTCTTCGGCTCAGATTCATAGGCTTCGAGCTTGCCGAGCGCTCGAAGCAGCCGCGAGGGCGCGGAGTTGTGCCTCGGGACGCTCCCGTGTCCGGGGGTGCCTTTGGCGGTGAGCTTCAACCAGCAAGGCGTCTTTTCGGTGGTGCCGATGCCGTAGTAGATGCGGCGACTCCCGGCGATCAGATTGCTGCTCCCTTCGGTGATCAGAAACTGGGCGTCTCGTATCAGCTCGGGATGATTTCGAACGAACCAGCCGGCGCCTGCGCGGCCGCCGGCTTCCTCGTCCGGAGTTGCGAGAAAAATGACATCGCGGTCGAGTGGGACGCCTGTGCGCTTCAACAAGAGCAGGGTCATGAACTGCGCTGCCCCAAGGCTCTTCATGTCGAGCGCTCCGCGGCCGTAGAGATAGCCGTCTCGAATGAGGCCGGCGAATGGGTCGGCCGACCAGAACTGCCTGTCCGCGGGGACGACATCCGTGTGGTTGAGCAGGATCAGTGGCCGCTTGCGTCCATTGCCCTTAAGTCTGGCGTACAGAACTGCGCGCCCCGGCTCAGCGTCAAAGGTCTTGTAGTCGATCCCTTCCTTCTCGAGAATGCGAGCGAAGAAGTTTGCCGCCCGAGCTTCGTTGCCGGGAGGGTTGGTGGTGTCGATCCGAACGTAGTTCGCAAGAAGCGCGACAGCTTCGTCGCCCGTCTTATTCCAATCGGGTTCGGCTGCGCGTCCGCTCTGGGCCCGGATTGCGTCCGAGCACTGAGCTACGAGGATCAAGACGACCACCATCATTCTCTTCATCGTTAGAGTTCCCTCCGTAGAAATGGAGATGAATCTAGCACGCACCGGGCAGGCGCGCAACGAACTCGAGCTACGAGGATGCGCGTCACGATTCTTTGCACAAAGAAAAATCCGAATCGCAGAACCTGTGGCCTGACCCCATCAACCCATTGTGATAGCATAGGCCGAATGACGGATCTAACCGGGAACACATTCATTAAAGGCCCGGCCGGCAGTTTGGAGTCCATCCTCAAGGAACCCGACGGCTCGATCACCAGAGCGGCAATCGTCTGCCATCCTCACCCGCTGTTCGGAGGGACTATGCATAACAAAGTGGTCTACCGAATTGCGAAGACGTTTCAGATGTCGGGCTTTGCGGTTCTAAGGTTCAACTTTCGTGGCGCCGGCAAAAGCCAGGGCGAACACGCGAAAGGAGCAGGTGAGCAGGACGACTTGCGCGCAGCGATGCGTTTCATACTCGAGAGGTATCCGGGCGTGGAGCTGTGGCTCGCAGGTTTTTCATTTGGCGCCTGGGTCATGCTTCGAGCCGCCTGCGAAGACAGTCGAGTCAACGCTTTTGTTGCGGCAGGAACGCCGGTCTCAAAGTATGAGGTGAAAGAGGCGGAGTCGTGCGTTGTATCGAAGCTCTTTGTTCAGGGTTCGCTTGATGAATTCGGCAAGGTTGAGGATCTCAAGGAGTTCTTCGGTAGATTGAAAGATCCCAAGGAGTTGAGAATCATCGAAGGAGCGGATCACTTCTTTGAAGGCCACCTCCATGAGTTGGGCCGGATTGTGGGCGAGTTCATTGCAGCGGACGTCGGCCGCATTTCTGTCCGATGATCCAAAGGCCATCAGGTCTCATTGCGTGTTTTCAATCAGCTTAGCCTTGTCACCAAGCTTTATATGCAGAGTATCTTCTTGCTCATTCTCAACCATTCGTTGACCTTTGCGGCACTGCAGACGAGAAGCAGGGCCCAGACTTCGCTGGGCGATCTCGAGAGCCGAATGTCCCTAATCTGAAGACTGAAGTCGGGCGGCGGTTATTCGATGGTGAGCATGAGCTCCAACTCGGCAGGGATGGTAGCCGCAAGCTTGGCAGCCTCCAGCGAGATCTTTCCTTCGCGCAAAAGCTGAACGAGATGCTGATCGAAGGTCTGCATGCCGATCTCAGTTCCACGTTGTATGTAGTGCTGGATCTCGGAGGTCTTTTCAGGATTGCGAATGCACTCCTCGATACTCCGGGTCACGAGCATAACTTCGGCTCCTGGCAGCCGGCCGAAGCCGTTGCATCCGGCCAGCAGTCGCAGACTGACGACCGCCATCAGGTTCTGGGCCAGACGTTCCCGAACCACTGCCTGTTCTTCGCCCGGAAAGAAGTTGATCAAGCGGCCGATCGTTCGTTGCGCGTCCGGAGTATGGATTGTCGAGATGACCAGGTGGCCGGTCTCTGCCGCCTTCAACGCAATGTCTACGGTAGAGCGTTCTCGCATCTCCCCTACCACTATCACGTCCGGATCCTGTCGCATTGCTGCGTGAAGCGCGCTCGTATAGCTGCCGGTGTCGGTTCCTACCTCACGCTGAGAAACAACTGACATCTTGTTCTTGAACAGAAACTCGATGGGCTCTTCGATAGTCACAATGTGCGCTTTTCGAGTTCGATTGATATGTTCGATGATCGCCGCGATCGTGGTCGACTTGCCGTTGCCGGTTGCGCCCGAGGCAAGGACCAGCCCGCGCCGCAGGTTGGCGATCTTGGTCATCACGTTAGGGAGATTCAATTCCTCGAAGGACTTGATCTGGAGCGGCACCACACGCAACACCGCCGCGTAGGAACCGCGCTGTCTGAAGACATTCACGCGAAAGCGGCAGACTCCGGGTATCTCGTAGGAGACATCGAATTCATCTCGCTGGGCAAGCTCGTTTTGAAATCGGACCTCTCCGGCAAGGCTCGTCACGATTTCGCTCATCTCGTCGGGAGTGAGAGGGTGATACCTGACTTGATTCAGCTGGCCGTTGATCCGCAGCAACGGATGCTCGCCCACCTGAAGATGGACGTCAGAAGCCTTGTTCTGTACCCCGATGGTGAGAAACTGATTGAGCGTTTCCTGGTTCACTGAATACACCTCACAAAAAATGAAAACCCCGCCCCGGCGTAAGCCGTGGCGGGGGCGCCTCTCCCGACAGTGTCAGAGTACATCACTAAGGAACGCCGGGCAATAGTAATTAAGGAACGTTTCGCGTTTTTGAGTTCGGAGGCCGCTGGTTCTGCCTTCCGCGTTGGGCTGGTGGATTGACGAAGGCCCGGAACGACAGACCCGAAACGCAAAACGCGAAACGCGAAACCCGAAACTCGAACGCTTTTTACCCGAAAACGTCGGGGTCGACTTCAGAAAAGAACTCCTTGTGCAGCGAGCGAGCTACTCGGTCGGTCTCGCTTTCGTCGATCACAAAGGTCAGATTGATCTCCGACGCTCCCTGGCTGATCATGTTCACGTTTGTGGGCTGAATGGCCTGAAACAATCTTGCCGCCACGCCAGGAGTGAACTTCACATTATCGCCGACGACGCAAAAGATCGCCTTGCTCGCCTCAACGGTGACCTCGCCGAGGACGCTCAAGTCCTGCCTGATAGCGTCAAGCCTATCGGTGTTGTCCAGCGTCATCGAAACAGAGACCTCGGATGTCGTGACCACGTCAACTGAGGTCTGGTGCCGGTCGAAGACCTCAAAGATCGCCCTCAAGAAGCCATAAGCGAGCACCATTCGCGTCGAGCTGACGTTGACAATGGTAATGCCGCGCTTGAACGCAACCGACTTTATCGGATTGCTCGAAGTCTTCGGCGCTGAAACTATCAGCGTGCCCTCTCCCGCGGGATTGTGAGTATTGAAGATATGAACGGGGATGTTCCGCTCAACTGCCGGCAGGACGGTGCTTGGGTGCAGTACTTTGGCTCCGAAGTGCGACAGTTCAGCGGCTTCGGCAAACGAGATGACTCGGATCCGCCGGGCTTCGGGGACTACGCGAGGATCGACCGTCATCAATCCATCGACGTCGGTCCAGATCTCGATGGCCTCGGCTCCCAGCGCCGCGCCGATGATCGCCGCCGAGTAGTCCGACCCTCCGCGGCCAATGGTTGTAGTAACGCCGTCCGCAGTTGAGCCGATGAAGCCCTGAGCGAGGGGAACGCAGCCGGACTCGATGACCGGGAGAAGAATCTCTCTCGCGCGGCGCTGGGTGGCCCGCATCTCGGGCGCGGCTGCAGTGAAATTGTTATCGGTGATCACGAAGTGGCGGGAGTCCACCAACTCTACTGGAATACCGTTTCGGTGAAAGGCAACCGCGACCAGCAGTGAGGACAATCGCTCGCCGAATGAGACAATGGCGTCCTGGCTTCGCGGGGTGAGCTCGCCGAGCGTGGCGACCGAACGGGCCATGCTGCTGAGTTCGCCAAATTGATACTCTATGCTTCGTTCTGCCCACTCCAGCGAGTAGCCGTCGGCGGAATTAGTCGCGTCGGCGAGCAACTCTCGGGCAGTAGCGACGTGGCGATGTCGGAGTTGCTCAATCACCGGAGCGGCTTCCTCGTAGCGGCGCTCCATGGCAGTCCTTGCGATCCTGAGGAGGGAATCTGTTACCTTCGCCATCGCCGAAACCACAACTACCGGCTTGCGCGCGATTCGATCCGAGACTATAAGAGCGACCTGGTTGATTGCCTCTGCATCCTGGACCGACGTGCCTCCGAATTTCATTACGATCATAATCGCGTTTCTCGTTGCTCGTTTGTCGTTGCTTGTTTCTCGTTCACCTCGGAGGGTGGATGATAGCAGCCACGCGCGCGAAATCAGAAGTTCGTTTCTCGTTTCTCGTTTCTCGTTCTCGTTAAGGGACACGAACGACATCGGAGAGCAGAACGAGAAACGAGCAACGAGAAACGAGAAACGAGAACGACGGATGAGTTCGCAATAAAACCAAGTCAATCACTTAAATTTAAAGAAAATGCTTGACCCCTGGACTCGGCACGTGGTATATCTGTGACTCGTTGAACGCACGCATGAGCGTGCCAGGGAATTTCATGAAGAGATTTAGGCTCTGTATATGTTGCATCTGTATAATGCGCCCGAGTGGCGCAGACAGCGGAGCCTTTAGTGGAACCCCTTGCTATAATACCTGAGCGCTAAGCTCACAATAGGGCTACAGCAACCCACTATCGGATCCGTTCCGATAGTGGGTTTTTTGATTTTTTGAGATCGGTTCGGGGACACTGGGACACTTTGATGAGCGACGAGAACACAGTTGGAAGGGTTTACCTGATCGGCGCCGGCCCTGGCGATCCGAAGCTCCTTACGATTCGAGCTGCGGAAGCCATTGGAGCCAGCGACGTGATCGTCTACGACTACCTGGTCAATCCCGAAGTGCTTGTCCATGCCCGGCGCGGCGCCGAGTTGATCTATGTGGGCAAGCGAGCGGGGGAGCCTTACATATCCCAGGCTGAAATCAACGACATCCTCATCGAACGCGCCCGCCGGGGTGAAGTCGTTGCAAGACTGAAAGGTGGAGATCCCTTTGTCTTCGGCCGCGGCGGAGAAGAAGCCGAAGCGTTGGTTGAAGCGGACATCGCCTGGGAAGTCATCCCGGGAATCTCGTCCGGCATCGCCGCCGCCGCCTACGCCGGCATTCCACTCACGCATCGCGATCACTCCTCGAGCGTTGCGTTCATAACAGGCCACGACGGCCACAAAAAGCGCAAAGCCATCGACTGGTCACTCGCGGCACATGCCGCAGACACTCTGGTCGTCTTCATGTGCGCTGAGACAATTTCCAGTATCGCCGGCGACCTGATAGCTAACGGCCGCAAACCCTCGACTCCAATCGCAATCATCCGGTGGGGTACCTACGAACACCAGGAAGTCTACACCGGCACGCTCGAAGATCTTGCAGCTCAGGATGAGCGAGAAGCCCTCGAACTAAGGACCAGAATCGCGCCGCCAGCCATCGCCATCATCGGCGAGGTGGTGTCGCTAAAAGAGAAACTGCACTGGTTCGGCCGCCCGGCATTTGAAATCGCCCAGGTCGAAGCGGTCGAGGCATAGTCGGAGAATTCAATGGCACAAGCGCTGCACGAAATCACCAGTTCCGTTCCCCGGACACATGCGCTCATGGAATTAGAAGAGGCCGGCAGTCGGCTCGAACGGGCTACGCCCAAAGAGATCCTGCAATGGGCGTTTGACCAGTTCGCAGATCGCCTGGTGATCGCCACGGGCTTTGGCGCCGAGGGAATGGCGGTGATAGACATTGCGGTCAGGATCAATCCGAATCCGAATGTCTTCTTCATCGACACTGGTTTCCTGTTTCCTGAGACCTATGAGCTGCGACGCCGCATCGAGACGCGTTACGGAATCGAGATCAAGTCGTTTGGAACAGATCTCTCGCCGGAGGCTCAAGACGTTCAGTTTGGGCCTCGTCTCTGGTCGCGCGATCCGGATCTGTGCTGCCGGATGAGAAAGCTCGAGCCGCTCAAGGAGGCTCTCAGCGGGCGCGGCGCCTGGGTGACCGCAATTCGCCGCGATCAGTCTACGGCGCGAGCGGGATCCCTGGCCGTCGAATGGGATTACAAATGGAAGTTGGTGAAAGTCAATCCACTGGTTCGATGGACGAAGCGCGACGTCTGGAGCTACATCGAGAAGAATGAAGTGCCTTACAACCCGCTGCATGACCAGGGCTACCCGAGCATAGGCTGCACTAATTGCACGCGCGCCGTTCGGGATGGTGAAGACGAACGCGCCGGCCGCTGGTCGGGTCATCAGAAGACTGAATGCGGACTTCACGGCGGCAGTTCGCCGATCAGCCTCCCGGTGCTGGGTGCGACGCCGGCCGCTTGAACGGCAGGTAAGGTTTGAAAGTAGTCAAACATATGAGAGAACAGGAGACACGAATGCGGAAGAAGGGTCTGGTGATCTGGTTAACGGGTTTATCCGGTGCGGGCAAAACGACGCTCGCGCGGGCGCTGACTCAGAAGTTTTTGGAGGAAGGTTTACGAGTCGAGGTCCTGGATGGAGATGAGGTTCGCGAGAACCTGAGCAAGGGGCTCGGTTTCTCGAAGGAAGATCGCGACACGAATATTCGTCGCATCGGTTTCGTCGCGCGGCTGCTGGCACGGAATGGCATAGTGGTGCTCGCCTCAGCCATCTCTCCCTACCGGCAGTCGCGTGACGACGTTCGCAGCTCAATAGAGAGCGACGGGGCGCGCTTCGTGGAAGTGTTCGTTCGCTGCCCGATCGAATCATTGGTCGAGCGCGATGTTAAGGGCCTGTACAAGAAGGCGCTCGCGGGCGAGATTCAGAACTTCACCGGGATAAGCGATCCTTACGAGGAGCCGCTCAGTCCCGAGTGTCTTGTCGACAGTTCCACGCAGTCGGTTGATGAAAGCGCCGGCGTGATACTCGCGCACCTGTCCGCAATCGGCTTTCTCAAAGGAGCTATTCAACCACATATCGCTACATTCGCCGAATCAGGAGAGGCCTTCGCTGGATGAGGTGAAATATGGACTACGCGAAGGGACGCAGTTGGCGAACGAACCGTCTGAATTTCCGGGAGACCGCCGACCGGGCAAAGCTCCTGGTTGTTGCTTCATGAGCAACACCTCACTTGTTGCGTGACAGAAACATCTCCTTGCAACTTAAAGGGCGCGCTACCGCCAGCGCGCCCTGATTTTTTCACAAATGACAAATTCTTGACACCATATAGCCGCTTTGTTAGATTCGCCATTCAATAGACTTTCCCGCTTAGGGTCCACTATGAGCTCTTGTCAATATGAATAAAAAGGACCTTTACTTCATCGGCCTAATGGTAGCCGTGCTCGGAGTGTTCATTGCTCTTTGGTGGTTCAGCCGCAAGGCCCCGGCGATGACTCCGCGCCCCGAGCATCAGGGAATCACGAAGGATACTCGCCGCGAAACCTGCTTCGAGTGTCATGGTGGCGACCAGGTCGCGCCCCTTCCGCCGCATCACCCGAAGAAAGGGCTCCCGAATGAGACGGAAGGGAGGTCTGACAAAACACCCACCCCGTGCGCTGCGTGCCACAGATTGCCCACAGGTGCGGTTTCAGCGTTTTATCTGCCGGGACTGGGAAGAGGACAATTGATATGGCTAAGCCGGCAGCACGAATAGAGTCGGACTATCGCAACTATATCGGGGGGGAATGGGTGGCGCCCTCGTCGCGAACCTACATTGAAAACCGCAACCCGGCCGACACCCGCGACCTGATCGGTCGCTTTCCAGCTTCAACCGCCGAAGACGTCGGTCGAGCGGTAAATGCCGCCGCCGACGCTTACAAAAAGTGGCGCAAGGTGCCCGCTCCTCGGCGCGCTGAAATACTGTTCAAAGCCGGAGAGATACTGATTGGCCGAAAAGAAGAGTTCGCTCGCGCGATGACGCGTGAGATGGGCAAGGTGTTGAAGGAGGCTCGCGGCGACGTTCAGGAAGCAGTCGATATGACTTACTTCATCGCCGGCGAAGGGCGGCGGCTTCACGGTTTCACCACCAAGGCGGAGCTCCCCAACAAGTACGCGATGTGTTCTCGCGAACCGCTGGGCGTGTGCGCGTTAATCACACCATGGAATTTTCCAATGGCGATTCCTTCGTGGAAGCTTACGCCCGCGCTGATCTGCGGCAATACCGCGATCATCAAGCCCGCCGAGGATACGCCGCTCTCAACCTATAACTTCGTCGCCGCCTGTGAAGAAGCCGGCGTACCCAAAGGTGTGATCAATATCGTCTCAGGTCACGGCGAGCAGGCCGGCCGAGCGCTGGTCAACCATCCAGGCATTCGCCTTATCTCGTTCACCGGCTCGACCGAAGTCGGCCGCATTGTGGGTCAGGCAGCCGCGGCTAACGACAAGATCTGTTCGCTGGAGATGGGCGGCAAGAATGTCGTGATGATTATGGACGACGCCGACCTGGATCTCGCGGTTGAGGGGGTGTTGTGGGGTGCATTCGGAACTTCGGGACAGCGGTGCACCGCCGCCTCTCGCGTGGTCGTCCATAAAAAGGTCGCAAAAAAATTCACGAGCGCGCTTGTCGACGGCGCGAAGCATCTGCGGCTCGGCAATGGGATCAGCAACAAGGCCGACGTCGGGCCGGTGATCAATCAGCAGGCGATCGATAAGATACTCGGATACATCGATATCGGCCAGCATCAGGATGGCGCAAAGATGCAGTGCGGCGGACGGCGCGTCGAAAAAGGGGATTTGAAGTACGGCTTCTTCATTGAGCCTACAGTATTCTCGGGTGTCGAACCCGAGATGCGCATATCACAGGAAGAGATCTTCGGACCGGTGGTCTCCGTCATCGAGTGCCGCGATCTGGACCACGCGATCGAAATCGCGAACGGAGTGCGCTACGGTCTGTCGGCTTCGATCTATACCTCGGACGTTAACCGCGCTTATCGGGCGATGGAGGATGTCGGCACCGGAATCTTCTATGTGAATGCATCTACGATCGGCGCTGAAGTCCACCTGCCGTTCGGTGGCACCAAGGCCACCGGCAACGGCCATCGCGAGGGCGGCACGCAAGTCCTGGACATCTTCTCCGAGTGGAAGGCGGTATACGTCGACTACTCGGGCAAACTCCAGCGCGCGCAGATCGATACGAATGAGGAGTGAAGCGACCGGATGTGTGAGGGACAATGATAGTAGGAGTACCGAAGGAAGTTAAGGACAACGAGTTTCGCGTGGGCCTGGTGCCCGCAGGCGTTAAGGCCCTCACAATCGAGCGGCACACAGTCCTCGTCGAGGCCTCGGCCGGCGACGGATCGGGGATTTCGGATGAAGAGTTCGTTGCCGCCGGCGCGCAGATCCTGGATTCCGCTGAAGAAGTGTGGGCGCGCGCCGAAATGATCGTGAAGGTCAAGGAACCCATCGCGGGTGAATACGTCTATCTTCGCGAGGGTCTCATCCTGTTTACTTACCTGCACCTCGCGCCGGCGCGAGATCTCACCAAAGCTCTGCTCGACCGCGGAGTGACCGGCATCGCGTATGAAACGATCACCAACAATCTGGGCCATCTCCCCCTCCTCACGCCGATGAGCGAGGTTGCCGGCCGCATGGCGATTCAGGTGGGCGCGACCTACCTGGAAAAGATCAATGGTGGACGCGGTGTGCTGCTGGGAGGCGTGCCGGGTGTTCTGCCCGCGCTGGTGACGATAATCGGCGGCGGGGTTGTTGGCACGAACGCAGCGAAGATGGCGGTTGGGCTGGGGGCGGCGGTCCGCATTATTGACCGCGATCTCGAGCAGTTGAGATATCTCGACGACATCTTCGGGAGTCGCATACGCACTCTCGCCTCGAACCCCTACACGATTGCGGAATCCGTAGCGATCTCTGATCTGGTCGTCGGCGCGGTGTTGGTGCCGGGGGCCGCAGCCCCCAAACTGGTAACCCGGGAGATGTTGAGGGCGATGGCTCGAGGCGCTGTAATAGTCGACGTCGCAGTTGATCAGGGCGGCTGCATCGAGACTACCCGGCCAACGACTCATAGCCAGCCCACTTTCTACGTTGATAACGTGCTGCACTACGGGGTGACTAATATGCCGGGAGCGGTTCCTCGGACTTCTACTTTCGCGCTGACGAACGTGACCTTGCCATTTGCGCTGAGGATCGCACGTCACGGGGTTGTGGACGCGATCAAAGCCGACCCTCACCTGAAGGACGGGCTGAATACCTACAAGGGCAAGGTCGTATATCCCGCAGTTGCCGAGAATCAGGGACTTCCGTATACACCGATCGACCAGCTGATCTAGGATCTAGGATCTAGGTGACAAGTGCCACGACATCGGTAACAGGTT
>DASYSA010000090.1:0-7936 GCA_036003885.1 Blastocatellia bacterium
TAAGGAGATCCTGTGGAAGAACTGATCTTCGGCTCTGAATCACCCGAGGATGTCCTGAAAGCAATTCTCGACCAGGCGAAGAGCGCGAGGATCGAGTCCTCCGAGCCCGCGCCAAGTACCGCCACTAGTAGCCCTCTGCGCTCCCCCATCAGTGGAGCTGAGATCAAAGAGGTCCTAGAGGTTGCGATCCTAGTCTTTAAGAGTGGGGCTGCCGCAGGGATGTTTCTAATAGTCGTTCACCAGCTCAATTCTAGAATTGTGCGAAGTCTATCGTCCGTCATGTATTGTATGGAGGTGAAAAGTTTGTGGCAGAATTGGCCACGCGGGAGTGTTAGAGAGTGGCGTGTGTGCTGGTCAGAAGTGATACCCCTTCCGGCTTCCCTACCTTGGCAGAATTGTTAAGCTCGTTGGTGGATATCTACATTACTGACCAACTCGCTCACTCTGACTGGATCACATCTGCTCGCACGTTCTTTGGCCGAACCCATCGCGGCGAGGATGATCACGAGCTGTCAACGCATTGATAGTCAAGTCGGATTTCTCGCGTGGGCACACTTGCTCCATGGGTGCGGCCATTTACCGTCGGGAGTACCAGAAGTATCCCAGTCAGACCACGCGGTAACGGTAGCTGAGTCGGGAATGTGCCCGAGGGCCAACGTGCCCAGTAACTGGAGAGGGCGAGGATTATTCAAATGTCAGCTTCATCTAGAACAGTGAACAGGCCAAAGCTTCCAGAAGTAGACTGGGACCTTCTTGTGAGCCGAATAAGGCAGGGAAAGTGTACGCCGTTCTTGGGAGCCGGCGCTTGCGCTGGAGTGCTCCCGCTTGGAAAGGACATTGCGCAGGCGTGGGCCAGGAGGTACGAGTATCCGCTCCGAGACTCGACCGACCTAGTCCGTGTCGCGCAGTTCTTAGCAGTACAGGCGAGGGATTCTCTGTTCCCGAAAGAGAAAATCAAAGCGCAGTTTGAGAACATCGCCCCGCCGGACTTCAATCAGCCGTGCGAGATACACGGCATCCTGGCAGACCTTCCGCTGCCGATGTACATCACGACAAACTATGACGACTTCATGGTGAAGGCCCTTAGCAGTCGTGGAAAGGAACC
Organism: Blastocatellia bacterium; assembly: GCA_036003885.1. Lineage (GTDB taxonomy): Bacteria > Acidobacteriota > Blastocatellia > UBA7656 > UBA7656 > DASYSA01. The sequence goes on from DASYSA010000090.1 coordinate 1,106, forward strand.
GTTAACGGAGTTGTGCCGATGGAACGACGCGCTTAAGGAAAGCCCTTCGATCTTCGATCAGGAGCCAAAGGTGACCCTCACTCCGCAGCGACCCGTCGTGTTTCATATGCACGGTCACATCTCCGAGCCCGAATCCATCGTACTCACTGAGGATGATTACCTCGACTTCCTGATCAATATGTCGGAGGACCCTCAGTTGCTACCTCCGCCAATCAGGGAGGCCCTCACGAAGACATCGCTTCTCTTCCTGGGTTACCGCCTCGCCGACTGGAATTTCCGTGTCGTGTTCCGAAGCCTGGTCAGTTACTTGAAGAGAGGCTTCGCTCGTGCGCACGTATCCGTGCAGGTCGCTCCCGGCAGGCTCTCGCCCAACCAACTCGGGAGAGCAATCGAATACCTCGACAATTATTTCAAGGAGCTTAAGGTCAGCGTCTACTGGGGTACTTGCCAGGAGTTCGCGCGGGATTTGAGCGAAAAGATGAGGAAATAGAAATGGAAGCTGAATTCCAACCCTATGTAGGACCTCGTCCGTATCAAGAGACCGAGGAAGATAAAGCCCTCTTCTTCGGACGGGATCGCGAGGTAAGCGAACTGTTATCCCTGATCATCGCGCATCCGGTCGTGCTTCTATATGCGCAGTCGGGTGCCGGAAAGACTTCTTTGATCAACGCAAAGCTGATTCCGGCGCTCAAAGAGGATGGATATGAAATGCTCCCGACCGCGCGCGTTCAAGGCATCGACAACGAGAGTGCGTCAAACATTTTCGTCTACAATACACTTGTGAGCTGGACTGAGAGTAAAGAGTTAGCCGCACACCTAAAGCCGCGCGCCAAGTTTGCCGACACAGCGCAACGCGACGACTGGCTCGGAGGCCTGGTGGTCGCGCAGCAGTTGGGCAAGGTCTCACTCGCGAACTTCCTGCGCGAACGGCCGCACTTAAAGAGCCAGGAGGAATGGGATCTGCCGCGCTTCGCGTTCTTCGATCAATTCGAAGAGCTATTCACGTTTTATCCGCACAGATGGAAAGACCGGCAAGGCTTCTTCGAGCAGGTGGGAGAGGCACTGGAGGAGGACACACTCCTGCGCGTTGTGTTCGCGTTGCGAGAGGATTACATCGCTGAGCTGCACGCATTCGCGTCCCTGCTGCCTGAGAGGCTCCGGACCAGTTTTCGATTGCAACGGCTCGGGGTGAAGGCGGCGCTATCGGCGATCACTAACCCAGTGAAGAAGACTACGCGGCGTTTCGCAGAGGGCGTCGCCGAGCAGCTCGTTCAAAATCTGTTGAAGATCCCTGGACGAGCAGACGGCGAATCCGAAGTAGGACAGGAGGTCGAACCTGTACAACTACAAGTTGTCCTCCAGAACTTGTGGCAGTCTCTCGGACCTTATGCCGAAGTCATTACAGCGGAGCACCTGGTATCCTGCGGCGACGTGACCCAGGCGCTGTCCGCGTTCTATGAGAGATCGATACAGACGGTTTCTCAAGAGATCGGCCTGAAAGAAGGAGATATACGCCGGTGGTTCGGGAACACGCTGATCACTCCGGAGGGAACACGGGGGATGGTCTTCGCCGGGCGCGAGAAGGCGGGAGACCTCCCAATCAATGCAGTGACTCGACTCGAAGAGCTGCAGCTAATTAAGAGTGAACCGCGCGGCGGCGCCCGATGGATTGAGCTGACTCACGACCGGTTCATCGAGCCAATTCGCAAGTCAAATGAGAAGTGGCTTGCGGAGCGATCGGGGGGCGCGCAGACCCGGAGCGAACTGGAAGCGAAGGCGGCCAGGTGGGTTGATCTGGGACGCGGTACCAACGGACTGCTTGACGAAGGCGAGTTGCTGGTTGCGCAGCGCTGGCTGAAGAGCACTGAAGCCACCGATGTGGGATACAGCGAGGCGCTGTTCTCGCTCGTGCAGGCGAGCTATGCGGCCATCCAGGAGGCTGCGCGAGAGAGTGAGCGCGCGCTGGCAATTGAGCAAGAACGACGCAGAGAAGCCGAGCGACAACAGGTCGAGCTGCAGGCGGCAGCTCGCGAACATGAGCTCGAGCACGCCCGAGCCCTCGCAGCGGAGCAACGGCGCCGGCTTAGACAATTTCGTTTTGGGCTCGTCGCGCTGTGCGTACTGTTGGCCGCTATGGCTGGGATTACTGTTTATGCGTTTGAGCAACGGTCCGAGGCTATTCGGGCGCGGACGCGCGCAGAGCAGCTTAGTGCGGAGGCCATCGATGCGAAGGGTCGCGCCGAAGGGTCCGCTGAGGAGGCGACAAAGCGAAGCTCCGAAGCAGACAAAGCCAGAGGGGAATCCAACATAGCTAAGGCCGCGGCAGAGAAGGACGCTCAAATTGCCAGGACGTTAAAAGTGGAGGCTGATACGGCGAGGGCCCAAGCGGTAGCCGCCCGGAGCGAAGCAGACAGGATATCGAGGCTCAGCCTATCGGACGCCCTGACATACCACGCCGAAAAAAACCTCGACGAGGACTCGGAACTTGGCGTCCTGTTGGCCCTCCAGGCAGCATCGGCGAAACGTTCGCCGATTGCAACCGGCGATATGAGACCCGCCGGGTGGGAAGAAGTTCTGGGCGCTGCTGTACAGACCCCTATTGGGCGAACGCTGGAAGCACAGCAGGACTCCTATAGCGGCATTACGTTCGATCGCCGTGGCAATCGACTGATCGCTGTCAGTCAGTCCGGACTCATCAGCAATTGGGAGTTATCCTCGGGTCAGAAAGATGAGGCTTCGATCCCAATGGATGGCGTCGAGCAAGCGGCTCTTAGTTACGATGGCACACGCTTTGTCACTGTCACAGAAAAGGATCACACTGCAGTAGTGTGGGATACTTCCTCTGGAAAGAAGGTTTCCGATTTTCCGCCGAAGAAATCTGGACCAGTCGCCCTTGCTCTGGACAAAGAAGGTAGCCGCCTGGCTCTTCTCACTCGATATCTTGACACTGACGGTATGGCAGCGGCGACCCAACCAGCTTTATATCGCGGCCATCGCCTTGAGGTGCGAACGGCTGCCTACGGTAGCAGTTCAGCAAAAACGAGGCCCTATAGCCCTGTCGACATAATAGTGCAACCTGCAACGACAGAGGCAGCGGCAGCATCGATATGGGACGTTTCGTCTGGAAAAAGACTGTGGTCCACGCCGGCCAAGGAAAGGGGGTTCGTTCGCTTCGCTCTCAGCGGTGACGGATTACGTTTGGCCACTTTTCAGACGGACAACAAGCTAGTGATATGGGAGGTCGCTAACTCGAAACCCTTGCTGTTGTCCAGTCCTAAGGCTGAGGTAGTCGGGCTGGCGTTCAACGAACAGGGAAATCAACTAGCAGCCGCTTACATCAACGGCTGGACAAGAATCTGGGATACTAAGTCGGGCGAAGAAATGAACGAATTGAATACCGGCCGAGCTATCCTGTTTGCATTTAGCCAGGACGGAGAGCGTCTGGCTACGATCGGCGCTGACGGAAGACTAAGAGTATGGGACGTGGCTTCGGGGCGCCTCGTGAAGATCCTCTCCGGAGAGTTCAGCCGCACCAGCGCCCTCACCTTCGATCCGGACGGGAAACATCTGGCCGCCACCGCAAGTACTGGACAAGTGAAAATCTGGAACGTGGCTGATGAGGAATTACTCTCACTATCCGGCCATTGGGCGGCGGTTTCCGGGATCGATTACAGCAGCGATGGAAGACAAATCGCAACCGCAAGCGCCGACGGTACCGTCAGGATTTGGGATGCGGAGACAGGATGGGAGGTTCAAAAGATCCAGGGCCACGAAGGCAAAGTGATTGGCGTGGCTTTCAGCCCAGACGGTAAACGCCTTGTCACCGGGAGTCAGGATGGGACGGCGAAATTGTGGGATGCGGTAACAGGCAAGCAACTCTCGAAAGTTCAACATAACGGTCAGGTCTGGGACGTCGCCTTCAGCCCTGATGGGACGAGATTCGCCACGGCTAGTTGGGACAAGACAGCAAAGATATGTGTCATCACCGGAAATGGACAAAAGGAGTTGACGCTCCCCCACAATGACAGAGTGAGTGCAGTGGCTTTCGGTCCGAATCAGATTCTGGCGACGGGTAGCTGGGACAACACCATCAAACTGTGGGATTATGAAGGACGGCTGCTAAATACGCTGAAAAACCACAACAAACCGATCTGGGACCTTGCCTTCAGCAGAACTGGACTGCTGGCCAGTGCAAGTCTCGATGGGACGGCGAAGATCTGGGACCCAGCGAAAGGAAAGGTCCTTCATACATTCAGGGTGGGTGATCAGAACGTGTGGGGCGTTGCATTCAGTCCTGATGGAACCCGATTGGCGACCGCCGCCGAGCGCGGGGATGCGCGAATATGGGACCTTGATGGACACGTCTTGTTCAAGGTCACCGACAAGGAGGGGTTTTCAACTAACCGCGTCGCGTTCAGCCCCCCTGGCGGCGGCCATCTGGCCATCACTGCAGATAGCGGCGTTGTAAAGATATATCCGGTGGGTCCGCACGAATTGATAGAGCGGGCGCGAAATCTGGTCACTCGCACAATGAGCCTCGAGGAATGCAAAGAGTTTCTTCATTCGGATAGTTGTTCCAAGTCGGTACGTGCTATCGAGCTGGTTATTGAGGGCAGGAAGCTCGCCAAGGACGGGGACATTGACAGAGCGACCAGAGCCTTTCAAGAGGCCAAAACGCAGGACGAGCTGCTTTTGGGTGACGCCTCCACCGAAGCAAGGCGAATTGCGGTGTCTGAACTGTTACGGAAGGTGCGCGACGAAGCTCATCGACGAAGGGCGGCATCGGCAGACCTGGAGAAGGCGAACCGCCTTATGCCCCGCCTCCAAATCGATCCGTCGGAGGCTGCTAACCGACTGGCTGCCGAAGACCTCATTCAAAGAAGTTTAGATCTCGCGAAGCGCGGCGAGGTCACAGCCTCTGCTGAGCAATTCAAACAGGCACTATCAAAAGCACCGAAGTTGAATTCCCGAACAATGCAATGGTATCTCGCCACGACTCTCAAGGATTACGCTGACTCGAGCATGAAACAGAGCAAGATTGATCAAGCATTCGCAGCCTATTGGCAGGCTCAGCTTCTGTATGATGCTGCCGTGCCTGCTGACACCTGGAATACAGTCTGTTGGAGAGGAAGCCTTCTTGACCGAGCAAAACAGGTCGCCGAAGCTTGTGATCAAGCCGTACAGCTCGGAAAAGGCGACAAACTCCCGGCGTATCGAGACAGCCGGGGTCTTTCCCGAGCTCTTCGAGGCGACTTCGCCGGAGCGGTCGATGACTTCGCGTATTATATGGACAGCATCGCGGATCCGGCGAAAAAGTCGCGCCGACAGCGGTGGATTGACGAGCTTCGCTCCAACAAGAGTCCGTTCACCGCGGATGAGCTAGAGAAGCTGCGCGTAGAGACAGGGCTGCGCGTAGAGACAGGTCCTTTTCCCGGGGTGAGATCGAGATGACCTGGGGTTGATGCTTGGTTGCGACGGGCCTGATGGGAGATACTAGCGCGGCCGAGAAAACCCTTGTTCGGTAGGGCGCCGATTCGGCTTCCAGTCTGTGAAGCCACCTTGGTTTTATGATAGGACGTTCGGCTCCGAGATCATCTCGACAGCGAGGCGAGAGTCAGACACAAGGTGCTCGCTCACCTGGAAGAACAGCACATGAATCTGCTCAAGGAGTATCCAGCTTGCGGGCATGCTTCGACAGGGCGGTGCAGGTCTGCGCGCAGGACAGGAGCGAGCTGACGCTGACGTTACCCATCGGGTGGTAACTGGCGGGGCAGTGACGACCGAAGTCTTTGGGTACGATTCGAGCCGCCTGCAACTGACTTCGCAGACAGCAATGCGGGGCAGCACTACCCTGATGAGTCTGACCTACAACTATCAGGCAACGGCAGGTCAGAACGGCGTGGGAACGACCGCCGGAAACAGTGGCCAGTTGATGTCGATCAGCGGGTTGATCAATGGAACTACTGAAAGCGCGTCGTATACCTATGACCTCTCGAATCGCTTGACAACCTCGTCGCAGACCACGAACGGAGTGAACGCTCAGAGACGCTTTGTGTACGATCGCTGGGGTAACCGAACAGGAGTGTGGGACGCGACCACTGGAGGTAATCTGATCCAGAGCGTTGTCTTGCAGCAGAGCGGAGGCGTCCCGACGAACCGATTGAATAGCGTGACAACGAACAGTGTACAAGCCACTTATACCTACGACGCAGCGGGCAACGTTATCAACGATGGCACACACAGCTACGTCTATGACGCCGAAAACCGCTTAGTATCAACAGACGGTGGGGCAGTCTTGTGCTCTTACGACCATCAGAACCGCCGCGTGAAGAAGACAACAGCTTCAGGAACAAGGCACTACGTGTGGGAGGGCTCTCAAGTACTGGCTGAGTATAATGGGACGACTGGCGCGGAGCTTTTGAACTACATCTACGCGGGGCGAATGATTGCCAAATCCGAAGGCGGAGTTCTGAGATATTTCTTGAGCGACCGGTTGAGCAGCAGGGTCGTGCTGGATGTGAACGGAAGCGCCGTTGGTGTCGAATCTCAGCTCCCGTTTGGCGAAGCACTCGCGCCGAGCGGCGAGCAAGAGAAACACACCTTCACGAGGTACGAACGAGAAAGTGAGACGGGGATGGACTATGCACTGAACCGTGGGTATTCCTCGACAGGAGCAAGGTTTCAGTCGCCAGATCCGTACCGCGCAAGCGGATACATGGTGGACCCGCGAAGTTGGAACAGGTACAGCTATACGCGCAATGATCCGGTAAATCGAATTGATCCGCTGGGCCTTGAGGATTTACCTGAGGGTTGGTCGTACCAGTGTACTAA
>DASYSA010000091.1:0-4911 GCA_036003885.1 Blastocatellia bacterium
CCCGTGGGAGATTGTCGGATCCTCATCTCTTCTCCGTCGCGCGAAATCAGATTGTTCTGTCTGCCCCACGCGTCATCGTATTCGGGATAATCAATTCGACTGTGCGCTCCCCTGCTCTCCTTGCGCGCCGCCGCGCTGAGAGCCACGGCCTTCGTCACCGTGAGCATCGAGGTCAGGTCGCGAGCCAGATGCCAGCCCGGATTGAATAGTCGCGAGCCGTCGACTCTAACTCGTGCGGCTCGCTCTCTCAGCTTCTCGATCTCGGACAGCCCCACCTGCAGATCCTCTTCGACGCGAAAGATTCCGACATTTTTCTGCATCGCGTCCTGCAAATCCCGATGAACATCATAAGGGCTTTCGCCATCTGTGCGCTCGAACGGAGCAAGCATTTCGCGCTCGGCCTCCCGGACCTGATCCGCTTCGATGATCGGCGCCTGAACTTTGCGCGCGTGCTCCGCCGCTGCAAGCCCCGCGCGTCGCCCAAAGACCAGCAGATCAGAGAGGGAGTTTCCACCAAGCCTGTTTGATCCATGCAGTCCGGCCGCGGCTTCGCCTGCGGCAAACAGTCCCGGAACGGTGGATTCAGCGGTATCGGCTTCGACCTTAATGCCACCCATCATGTAATGACAGGTGGGGCCCACTTCCATCGGCGTCTGGGTGATGTCGACGTCCGCCAGCTCCAGGAACTGGTGATACATGCTCGGCAGCTTTCGTTTCACGTACTCAGCAGGCTTATGCGAGATATCGAGGTAAGCGCCGCCGTGAGGAGTGCCTCGCCCTTCTTTGACCTCGGTGTAGATAGCCCGAGCCACGACGTCGCGGGTCGACAGCTCCATCTTCTTGGGGTCGTAACGCTCCATGAAGCGCTCGCCAAGCTTGTTGCGAAGTATGCCGCCTTCCCCACGGACTGCCTCGGTCACCAGTAATCCCTGCACTCCCGGCGGCCAGACCATACCCGTGGGGTGGAACTGGACGAATTCCATGTCCATCAGGTCCGCCCCTGCCTGGTACGCCAGGCTCATACCGTCGCCGGTGTACTCCCACGAGTTCGACGTGATCGGCCAGGCTTTGCCGATCCCGCCGGTCGCGACCACCACCGACTTCGCCTTGAAGGTGACGAAGCGGCCTTGCTCGCGCCAGTACGCAAAGGCGCCGGCGACCCGGTCGCCGTCCTTGAGCAGCCTGCTCACGGTGCATTCCATGTAGACGTCGATTCCCAGGTGCACGCCGCGATCCTGGAGAGTGCGGATCATTTCCAGCCCGGTTCGGTCGCCGACGTGGCAGAGCCGTTTGAAAGTGTGGCCACCGAAGGCTCGCTGAAGGATGTCGCCGCCTGGAGTGCGATCAAAAAGCGCGCCCCACTGTTCCAGCTCGCGGACTCGCTCGGGCGACTCCTGCGCGTGAATTTGAGCCATGCGCCAGTTGTTGAGAAACTTTCCACCGCGCATCGTGTCGCGGAAGTGAGTGCGCCAATCATCAGCCGCGTCCACGTTTGCCATAGCCGCGGCGATGCCGCCTTCGGCCATCACTGTGTGCGCCTTGCCGAGGAGCGACTTGCAAACTACTCCAACCGTCGCCCCGCGAGCGAGCGCTTCGATAGCCGCGCGCAGTCCCGCTCCACCCGCGCCGATGATCAAGACATCGTGTTCGTGAGTTTCGTACTTTTCCATCACATGAGTCTCAAGTCGCGAATCGCTCCGGTTGCTACCAATCTGATGTACAGATCAGCCAGTCCTACTGACACCAGGCTCATCCAGGCAAACAGCATGTGGTGCTCGTTGAGAGAGCTAAGTCCGCGCCAGGTCTTAAACCTCGGTCCGCCCAGCATGGTGCAGGAGAAACAATCAACCTTTCCACCAACTATGTGCCTGAGCGAGTGACACGAAAAAGTGTAGAGCGTCAGCAGCACTATATTCGCGAGGAGGATCAGCGAGCCAAGCCCTATCCCGAAGCGCCCGTTGAACCAGAATGCTCGAATCGCGTCATACCAGAGGACAACAACAAAGATCAACGCGAGATACAGAAAGTAACGGTGCAGATTCTGGAGTATAAAAGGGAACGAGTTCTCTCCGCGGTAACCGTGACCGCGTTTCTCACCAACGGCGCAGGCCGGCGGGTCGAGGAAGAAGGCTCTATAGTAGGCCTTGCGATAGTAATAACATGTGGTGCGGAAGCCTAGAGGCCCTCCAAGGATTAGAAGAGCCGGTGACAACGGCCACCACCCGTGATGAGGATCAATCAGCGGCGAGTAGAAAGGCGAAAGATAAGGCCCCCACTCGTAGTAAGCGCCTTCAAAGGCCCTCACCGTCGCATACACTCCGAACAGACTCAGCACGACGACGACCGGGAGCACCTCGACCCACCACGTGTCGCGCCGCATCGTTGCCCCGAAACCCTTGTGTTCGATTCCGGTTCGAGATTCGGCCATACGCTCTCCTGTGTATCTGTATTCATCTATATGAGTGCGACTTGGGAAAGACTTCGTGTGGAGAGCGCGGCTACGATAACACAGCGCAGTGGTCAGTGGCCAGTGGTCAGGGGTCAGTGGCCAGTGGGTCAGAATCCGACCTCTGACTTCCGACCTCTGCACTCTGACCACTGAGCACTGACCACTGGCCACTGCCGTGACCTCTGATCTTAAAGAACAGGGCGGTGATGAGCGCTGCCACAATTATGCCTGCCAGATCGCATTGCAGATCATTCGCGCTGTCTTGAGGACTCCACAAACGTTGAAAGTCTCCCCAGAACCGCTCATCCCACAACTCGAGGATTTCGTAGTAGGCACAGAAACTGAACGTTATGCTCGCCGAAAGGAACGCCAGGAAGTCTAAAGAGAGATTGTGACCGAAGCGTCTGGTCGTCGCTCTCAAGAGCCAGAACGCCGCCACGAGAGACAGGCCGGATCCCACGAAGTGCGTGAACTCGTCGTACTGCACCCCTGCGAACTCCCTGCCGTAAAACTTCAACAGATTTCCAAGTACATCCACCGCGACTGCAGCCCCAAGACAAAACATCACCAGAAGCGGAGGGGTGATCTTTGATCGAAACCTGAAATAGCAATAGAAGGCCAAAAGAAGCAGAACCGTGTAAAGAACATTCTTCTCGAGTGGCCGATAGGGGAGCCTGATCAATAGTGCGGATTTTCCAACGAAGGCGGCAATGCTGAACGCGAGAAACTCGTACTGCCTGAACGTTGTCTTGCCGGTTGATACGATAGCCACGTCTGCCATATTCTTCATCCTCGCAAAAGCGACTGGGGCCGCTCGGGGGTGAGAATACCAAAAACGATGCAAACGCGCAGACCTTAGAGGGCAATTCGGGCCTCCGGGTTGCTCGTGGAGATGAGTCAAGTGTGAAGGTCGAACCGGAGGAAAACCAGCGCCTGGTCGAGGAGCTGAGCCTCTTCACCACTTTCGCGGAGCTTCGCCGTTCTGATGCCTACCGCAGTCGCGCCGCTGAGCTTCATCGCCTGCTCGACGAACCCAGGACCTATGAATTCTCATCCCCGCAACCGAGGCTCCATGCCTTTCTCAGAGTTGTCGAATGGAACATTCAGCGAGGGACGCACGTCGAGGCGATCATCGATGTACTGAATACCCATCCGATCCTTCGCTTCGCCGACCTGTTGCTGTTGAATGAGCTGGATGATGGAATGCTGCGCTCAGGCAACAGGAACGTCCCCCGGGAGTTGAGTCAGGGTATCGGCGCCCACGCCATCTACGGCGTCGAATATCTGGAGATGACCAAAGGCATCGGCGATGAATTAAAGCTCGAGGGCCGGAACACTGCCGCTCTTCACGGCAATGCGATTCTGACCAGGCATAGTTTCTCTAATCCCCGGACGGTTCGGTTGCCGCGCTGCGAAAAGAACTATGAAAGCCCGGAGAAGCGAGTGGGAGGTCGGGTCGGCCTGCTGGTCGAAGTCGAGATAAGGGGATCTACCTTGTCGAGTCTGCTGGCCGTCACCGCACATCTCGACGTGGTGAATACGCCGTCATGCCGCGACAGGCAGATGAGGGCCCTGCTCGACCACATCGACTTGCAGGAGTCGCGAGGGTCTAATCAGGGAATAGTCATTGGAGCCGATCTGAACTCACACACGTTCGCAAGAGGTGGATGGCTGCGCTCGTCCAGAAGCGCGATCAGGATCCTCACAACGAGGCAAGAGCGGCTCGCTCATGAACTGCTGCACCCCGAGACGAGAGAACCCGCGATCGGACAACTCAAGAAGCATGGCTACGAAGTCGCGGCCCTGAATGATCGGCGGGCAACCAGTCGGGCCATCGTCTCCACTGGCAGTGATGCGAACTGGGTGCCCGGTCCGCTTCGCCGATGGGTGCTCCGAAGAATTGATCCGTCGGCGCTGCTGCTCGAGTTCCGGCTCGACTGGCTCGCCTCACGTGGACTGAAGGCGCTTGGGGCGAGTGAGAAAGTGGACCACGAGACCGGGGTCAGAAGTATAGCTCCCCAGACGTGCCCTGGCCTGATTCATGAAGGAGCACCGATTTCGGACCACGATCCCATTGTCGCCGACCTCGCCCTGTGAGGCCAGTCCGAAGCTGACAATCCACTCGCGAGCGAAAGAGTCAATGAAGAGTTCAGCAATTGAAAAGAGAAAAGCTGCCCCTAGGCGGCATTCTGTAGTGGTTCTGTGTTCAGCTTATAGACAGATATCTGAAGCCAGAGTTTCTCATTGATCTGTCAGAAAAACACTATGTGATGAAAGTAGCCCTTGACACCGAAATATGAACCGGCGTATCATCGCCACTGCCGTTTTGTCCCATCTCACCTGCTCACCACTTCCACGGTTTTGGACCCGAAGATCTTTCTTGACTTGAGGAGGCTCTATGAAACGGATTCCAGTTCTACTTTTCGCATTTCTGACGATAGTACTCGGTACTGCCTTTTGGG
>DASYSA010000092.1:0-9560 GCA_036003885.1 Blastocatellia bacterium
CTGCCGGTTAGAATCAATACTGAAAAAACGCGAACGATCTTCCTTAACATAAGGACGCCTCCTGTTTTCTCGCCTCGAATGGGTATCTCTTGATTTCAGACCTACTGACGCAAACAAGCATTCACAAATCGCCGGAATAACCGGAAGCACTCTTCGCCGCGACAGGGGCCCGAAACAACGCCTTTCGCGCGTCTACGCGGGTGATAAACTCTGCGCGCCGCTTGTTCCACTCTCGGTGCAACTCCTCGGAATAACCCGCCTCGGCCCATGGCGCACGCGCTCGAAGCTCCTCGAGGAGTTGCTCGGCCTCGCCGGGCCGCACGCCTGCCGGCGCAACAAACTGCTTGCCGTCGCGCGACCACACGCGCACGTAGCAACTCGACCGGATGCCGCCGCGCGTCCTGATATCAATGTGGAGCCAGACGATGTCGGACCATGACACGAGTGAAAGTCCATAGGTGTCGCCCTGCGCGAGCCAGTTCTCGCCAAAATGGGTTATCGTGGATGGCTCTTCCGCGGCAAATTCCCGGTTCACCTGAGCGGCCAGGTTGTGTGCGTCGCCGTAGCACGCCAGCTGCTTGTAGACAGGGTGCTTACGCGGACTGGCGACACGCTTCAGCCACGCAACGAGGGCAATAACCCCGGCCACCAGGATGAGCACTGGAAACCATTGGCGGAACAGAACGGTCAGGCCGCCGCCAATGATAGTCAGTGCCACGCCGATTATCAGCAGGTTGCGGTTGCCACGCCTAATGTGCGATTCAATGAATCCTCTTTTCATGTCATGCCTCCTCGTCTCGGGATCAATCGGGAAGAAGAAACTGGAACCAGCTCAACTCCCAGGCTCGGTTTTGGACCTGTCAGTTGCATACACGCGAGCAATTCAAGGAAACACTGTGGTCCTCTGAGTGTCGCTTGCGTTCTACCAATGCGGAGGTCTTCTTGCTGAATCATTCACGCGTTTCGCGCTTGCCCCGTTCCCTTAGTCCCGTCCACTTGGTAAGTCGCCCCAGCGTTCCGCTGCCGAGCACTTGAATGTTCGGCGCCGCCATCGGCGCAAAGCCAGTTGCGTTCTTGGCGCTTGCATACCGACCGAAAGGCATTAGGACGAAGGTACTCGGCCTTCCTCGCCACGTTCGCGCGAAAAGACTTGATGAACTGACAAGCCTCTCAGCAACGCTATCAGGTTTGCTCGATGGTGAAGTTGGCTCCTGCGCTTGAGACTGTTGGACCGTCAAACCAAGCCATAGAGTCATCGCGAGAATCGTTGAAATGATTCTGGTCGATCGCATGTTAAGCACTCCTTTCGTCAGTTTCGAGGCAAAGAGAATCTACGGCACTCGCGTGGAGCAGTCCGGCGCGATACCAATTGCGGAGGCATCGCGACGAAACTGGGCGCGCTCCTCGGGGCTGCCAACCGCGAGCGTTGCATCCAGCAGCGTCGCCAGCTGGTGCGCTGCGTTCTCACAGGTGTTAGCCGCTCGTTGGTTGGGACAGCTATGTCCGCGCTGATTGCTGACGGTTATGTCGTACCCCAGCGCACGCACCGAGCCCAACGGGTCCGGCTGGCCGGCAAGCCAGGCGAGGGCGTAGAGGAGACTTCCCGGAATCATGTCCCCGCCGGTGACCCTCACAGCGAGAGAGATATTGCCACTGTCACCGGGAGGGGGCTGCACGGAAGTGACGATCACGTCCTCAAGCTTGATCTCCATGTACTCCACTCTTGGCCTGCCCGCCTTCCTTGCGAGCACGATCTGCCTGTCGCCGACCGACGCATCGATCAGCAGGTCCGCCGGGCTGTCGGGTGCTGCGGCTCGCAAGACAGGAGACGTGCCTGTTGTCGCAGCTGCAGAGCAGTCAGGCGCAACTCCCAATGCCACAGCTCCTTGTCGAAAAAGCGCGCGTTCGTCCTGGCTGCCGAGGGGGAGCGTTGCGTCCAGCAACGTCGCGAGTCTACGCGCACGGTCGACGCACACCGGACTTGGCGGTCCATCGGTGCAAGGCCGATCGTGTTGCTTGCTGACCTCGATGTCGTAACCGAGCGCTCTCACCGCTCGCAATGGGTCGGCGTCACCGGCGAGCCATGCAAGGCCATAAAGGAGACTTCCCCGAACTGCGTCGGCGCCGCTGATAGTCGCGCGGAGATCAATCATCGGCGGCCCTTGGTCTCCGCCAGGCCTGCCGACGAGTACGCCGATGATCGAAATGACTACTATGTTACAGATACAACCAGGTCTTCGATGTTTCTTTCTTTCAAGGGAGATGTTTTCGTCTCCGAAAGACGCATCGATCGAAAGGTCGTCTGATGTGTCTTCCACGGTGGCCTGCGAGACTGAAGATTTCGCCAGCATGGTCCGCGCAACGAACCCGCCGCTCGCCGGCAACCGGGTTGCGGACGATTGGACCGCGTTGACTGCCCTGGCCGGCCCACTCGACTCGCGGTCAAATCCGCGTGTCACACGTGGTGTGCTGAGGACAGATAATACGAGGAGCATCATTGCTCCGCTGACGGCCATCAGGTTGTTCTTATGGAATTTCATTCCCTCATCTCCTTCCGAGACTTCCGGCGCCTCTTTGCTATGTTGGTTGTGTATGGCGAATATTGAAACAACTGCGCGCCCCGCGCGTTTCGAGTGCGCGAATGACGAACGAAAGTGCCGATTCGTATGACGAAGAGCTGCAGCTCCCGGCATAGCAGTTTGGGAGGTCCTCGTGAGAATCTGTTTCAACGAAGTCATCGTTGCTCTCCTTTGCCCTCGTTCCTTTCTCGACGGGTTGATGCGAACCGTCTCACCCATAGAAGCGGGATTCGCGACGTGGAGTGCTAATGCCCCCTGAGTTCTCAGCGTTTTGTTTCGCTAGAGCACCCAGTAGAGATGTGATAATGTTGCCGCACTCGCGGGAAGGTTAGTATGGGGGTACCTTCACAGAAGCAAATCACTCAGATGCTTGTGGACTGGGGGAACGGCGACGAGGCAGCTCTCGAGAAGCTTACGCCGCTGGTGTATGACCAACTCCACCGCCTGGCTCGTCGATACATGGTCAGAGAACGTCCCGGCCATACACTTCAGGCTTCTGCCCTTGTAAATGAAGCTTTCTTACGACTTATCGACTGGAAGAACGTCCAGTGGCAAAACCGCGCGCACTTCTTTGGCGTCTCGGCCCAGATCATGCGCCGCATCCTTGTGGATTTCGCTCGATCTCGCGACTACGCAAAGAGAGGCGGCGGAATCCGCAACGTCTCACTGGACGAGGCCGCTGTGATACCCACCCAGCAAGGCACTGATCTGGTGGCGCTTGATGAGGCCTTGAATACGCTCGCTGAACTCGATGAAAGACAAAGTCGGGTGGTAGAGCTGCGGTTCTTTGCGGGTTTAAGCCTTGAAGAAACAGCAGAGGTGCTGAAAGTGTCCGTGGGCACGGTAAGACGCGATTGGAGCCTCGCCCGTGCCTGGCTACACAGGGAGCTAAGCAAGCCCACGGCGAGTACCAAATGAAATCTGGCAGAACGAATGATGGCGGATTAGCACTTTCGACTCCGTTTCCCGCTTTAGTTCAGTGAAGAGTGCGTCCGGCAAGCCGCCGGTCGAATAAACGAGATGACGCCAGAACGCTATCGGCAAATTGGAAGCATCTATGGCGCAGCTTTAGAGCTTGAGCCGTCTAAGCGTGGAGCTTTTCTCGAAGAAGCTTGCGCCGGCGACGATGCCTTGCGCGCGGAACTCGAGTCGCTTCTCGCCTCGAATCAAGATGCTGGGGATTTCATTTTGGCGTCCGCGCTCGAAACGGTCGCGGGGGAGCTGGCTAAGCACCAGGACCTTTACGCGGCGGGACAAAGATTCAGCCACTATGCGATCCAATCGCTTGTGGGCATCGGCGGAATGGCCGAAGTTTATCTGGCTGAGGACGAAAGCTTGCACCGCAAAGTCGCTCTCAAGTTACTACCCGCCGCTTTTGCCCAGGACGCCGATAGCGTGCGTCGCTTTGAACTGGAAGCGCGCTCCGTTTCCGCGCTGAATCATCCGAATATCGTCACGATTTACGAAATCGGAAGATTCAAGGATCGGCACTACATAGCAACAGAACTGATCGAAGGCTGCACACTGCGCGACAGGATGGCCGCCGGAATGACGTTGAAGGAAGTTTTGGATGTTGCGATTCAAGTGGCCGGCGCATTAGCCGCCGCTCACGCGGCCGGCGTTGTGCACCGCGACATCAAGCCTGAAAACATAATGCTTCGGCCCGACGGCTACCTCAAGGTCCTGGATTTTGGGCTCGCCAAGTTTGTCGACAAGGAGCGCGACGCAGTCGAGGAACAAGCGTCCGGCGGCAAGTTCAGAACCGCCAAGGGTCTGGTGCTCGGCACGGTTGGTTACCTGGCGCCGGAACAAGCTCGCGGCGAGAGAGTCGACGCGCGCACGGACATTTTCGGCCTGGGAGTTGTCCTGTATGAAATGATTGCCGGCCGCGGCCCGTTTGCCACTCCAACGATGGCAGACACGATCGCCGCGATCCTCGGAGGAGAACCAGTACCGCTGCGGCAGTTAGCCGGCGACATCCCCGCCGCTCTCGAGCGCATCGTCGAGAAAGCGCTAATGAAGTCTCGGGAAGACCGATACCAGTCTGCCAATGAGATTTTGGTTGAACTGAAGAACCTCAGTCTTGAGCTCGAAGTTGACAAACGACGACACATTCTCGAATCAGGGGTCGACAACCCTGAAAACTACCAGGCTGCTGTGAACATGAATGATGACAGCGCTCCAACAACCTTGTCTGCCCCCTCGTCCGCGTCGAAGGCCTTCAGGCAGATGCTCGAGCCGGTCGGCGGAGCTGTGCCGTTGGACTCGGGATTCTATCTCGTCCGTCCGACAGACGACAGGTTTCGCGCCGCTATTATGCGACAGGACAGCATCGTACTGGTCAAGGGCGCTCGACAGGTAGGCAAAACCTCGCTGCTGGCGCGCGGGCTCGAAGATGCGCGGAGGTCGGGTGCCAGGGTAGTGCTAACGGACCTGCAGAACACCAGCGCCAGCTCATTCGAGTCGGTTGAGAAGGTGTTGCTGACGTTTGCGGACTGCTTTGCCGACCAGCTCGACTTGAATGTCTTCCCGTCGGAGGTGTGGAAGCCCAATCGAAGCCCGGTGACTAACTTCGAGCAATACCTTCGGCGCGAAGCGCTGCTCCACGTGGCGGCTCCGATTGTCTGGGGCCTTGATGAGGTAGACCGGCTCTTCACGTGTACCTTCGGCAGTGAGATCTTCGGGTTGTTCCGCTCCTGGCATAACAAGCGGGCGCTCGACCCCGCGGGCCCATGGCGCAGGCTTACGCTGGCGATAGCCTACGCAACGGAAGCACATCTTTTCATAACCGATCTCAACCAGTCGCCGTTCAATGTCGGTACAAGACTGATGTTGGAAGACTTCACCCTCGAACAGGTGGAGGAGATCAACCGACTCTATGGCTCGCCCTTGCGAGAGGGCTCGGAAGTCGTTCGCTACTTCAGCCTTGTGAGCGGCCATCCTTATCTCATCAGGCGAGGGTTCTACGAGATGGTTGCGAACGGTTTTGATCTGCCTGCGCTTGAGGCGAAGGCCGACCACGATGCGGGTCCCTTCGGTGATCACCTGCGGCGAATGCTGTTCTCGCTGTCACAAGATCGGGATTTGTTTGAGGTGGTGCGGGGCCTGTTGCAAGGCGAGCCATGCGCCAGCTCGGAGTCCTTTTATCGTCTGCGCAGCGCGGGTGTTGTTCTTGGTGATTCGGCGCGCGACGCGAGGCTTCGGTGCCGGTTGTATGCCACCTACCTCGAAGGGCGAATGTTGTGAACGCAATTAGAATGCAGCAAGAGAGTTCCTTCTACGTGACCGGCGGCACCCTGTCCAGAGACGCGCTGTGTTACGTTACTCGGCAAGCGGATGCCGATCTGCATTCTGCTCTCGATCGAGGAGAATTCTGCTACGTCTTGACTGCGCGCCAGATGGGCAAATCGTCCCTGATGGTTCGCACCGCCTCTCACTTGCGCGACGAAGGCGTTGGTGTTGTCGTTCTGGACTTGACGGCGATTGGCCAGAACCTGACAGCCGAACAATGGTACGGCGGTCTTCTGACCCAGATGGCGAATCAGCTTTGTCTCGAGGACGAACTCGAAGCGTTCTGGGATACCCGCTCGAGCCTGGGTCCGCTCCATCGATGGATGCATGCCGTTCGGCAGGTTGTGCTGCCGAGTCGTCCGGGTCGCGTGGTGGTCTTTATCGACGAGATCGACGCCGTCCGAAGCCTTCCGTTCTCGACCGACGAGTTCTTCGCCGCGATTCGCGAGTTCTACAACCGAAGAAGCGATGATTTGGAGCTCGAGCGTTTGACCTTCTGTCTGCTCGGGGTAGCTTCGCCATCCGACCTGATCCGCGACACGAGGATGACGCCGTTCAACATCGGACGTCGCCTGGAACTGCACGACTTTACTGAAGAGGAAGCCCAGGTGCTGGCCTATGGGCTGGCGGCTGGTGGCGAGACAGGAGCATCGTTGCTCGGCCGAATCCTCTACTGGACGAACGGTCACCCGTACCTGACGCAGCGACTTTGTCGGGCGGTGGCCGAGCAAGAGGTTGGAAGCCTGGAGGGAGTGGATCATCTATGCGACGAGATATTTTTTGCGCGTCGCGCCAGGGAGCAGGACGACAACCTGCTGTTCGTTCGCGAGCGTATGCTGCGCGGCGAGGTTGAGCTGGCCGCCCTGTTGAGCCTCTACGAGCAGGTGTGCGGGGGCAAGCGGGTCGAAGACGACGAGACGAACTCATGCGTCACCGCTCTGAAGCTGTCAGGGGTTACGCGAATCGAAGATGGCCGGCTGCGGGTGAGGAATCGAATCTATGAGCGAGTGTTCGATCAAGGGTGGGTCGCTCAGAACATGCCGGACGCCGAAGTGCGCCGACAGCGAGCGGCCTATCGGAAAGGCTTATGGCGGGCGGCGTCTATTGCTGCCGTGGTACTGGTTTCGATTGCGAGCATTTCGTTCGTGGCCATGAGGCAGCGCAATCGAGCCGCGGCTGAGGCTCGGCACGCCGAAGAGGAGGAACGGACCAGCCGTCGGTTGCTTTACGGTGCGCAAATGAATCTGGCGGCTCGCGACTGGCAGGATTCAAGCATCGAGCACATGCGCGACTTACTCGCTCAGAACGTGCCT
Organism: Blastocatellia bacterium; assembly: GCA_036003885.1. Classification (GTDB taxonomy): domain Bacteria; phylum Acidobacteriota; class Blastocatellia; order UBA7656; family UBA7656; genus DASYSA01. The sequence goes on from DASYSA010000092.1 coordinate 7,184, forward strand.
CGCGCCGGGCAAACCGACTTGCGCGGATTTGAATGGTATCTGATGTGGGCGCTGGCGCACCCGGAGCGTAAAACGCTGAGGGTCGACGGCAACTTTCGATACGTAATTTTTTCACCCGATTTCAACATGTTCGCGTCGAGCGAAGAAGCTGATATCAAGCTGTGGGACATGACCTCCAACACGCTGTTGCGCTCCTTCAAAGCCGAGGGGCTGCTGAACATTGCTGAGTTTTCGAAGGATGGACGGCTGATGGCCGCTGAAGGACCAGGGCACTCCATTGTGATCCGGGATATCACCGCCGATCGCGAGCTTAAACGATTGAAGGGGCACAGCGGTGAGATCACGGACATCAAGTTCTCACCGGACGGCAGTGTGCTGGCAACAGCGAGCGCGGATCGCACTGCTCGGCTATGGCAAATTGAAACGGGGAATTTGGTCGCAACACTCAAGGGTCATAAACAAGGTCTGCAATCTGTTTACTTCTCTCCAGACGGGAGGCAGGTGGCGACGGCAGCGGAAGATCGAGCGGTGAAGCTGTGGGAGGCGGCGACGGGCCTTGAGTTGATGACCCTGCCGGAACATCCGACCTTCAGACAATCCAATACGGGCGGCTACGCATATCGAGTTCTGTTTTCGCCAGACGGCAGGAGAATCCTGGCGACCGGATTATTTATGAACATCGCTGTATGGGATGCCGCGACAGGCAAGGCTCTTCCGGCGTTGGAAGGACATGATTACTATGTCACCGCTGTCGCGTTTTCACCGGACGGCAAGCTGATGGCTACCGGGAGTGATGACCGAACGATTCTCTTGTGGGATGTCGACACCTGGAGAGTTATTAAGAAGCTCAGAGGTCACGGCAATCGGATGAGAGAGCTCGCGTTTTCACCCGATGGTGAGACCTTAGCGTCGGCAGCCCAGGATGCAACAGTAAAGTTATGGGACGTCAAGGGCGACCAAAATCCGGTTGAGCGAGCGGGCGCGCAACTCGTGGCTTATTCCTCGGATGGTAGAAGGTTGGTCTCAACATACCGAACAACGGTTAAGCTGTGGGATCCCGCTACGTGGGATGTGATCAACACTTTTGATGCACGAGCTGCAATCACATTTATGGCATCTTCGCCGGACGCCAGTACGGTTGTTCTTGCAGGCAACGACAACATGACCAGCGTCTACGACGTATCCACCGGACGAGAGCGCTTCGTGCTCAAGGGAATCGCCGGGCGCGACACACCCGTAGCCTTCTCTTCTGACGGGAAATTGCTGGCCACTGGTAGCGACGACAAGACGCTTCGCCTATGGAATGCGGAGACTGGTGAGGAACTGGCCAGGCTGACGCAGGGCGAAACCTACATTCGTGAAGTCGGGTTCTCGCCAGACGGCAAATTGCTGGCATCGGCTGGTACCGATGCCAGCATCAAGCTCTGGGACGTGGCAACGCGGCGATTGCTGGGCGCGCTCATCGGGCACACATCGGCTGTTGCCGCGGTCGCGTTTTCTCCGGATAGCAAAGTTTTGGCCAGCGCCAGCGGTGACAGTACGATCAGGCTTTGGGATGTTGAGACGCGAAGAGAGCTGTCGACGTTAAAAGGACATGCGGGAGCAGTACATGCGGCCGCTTTTTCGCCAGATGGCAAAAGGCTTGTCACCTCAGGCCACGATTTCACAGTGAGGTTATGGGACGTGACAACGGGCGAGGAATTGGCCACCTTCAGACGTCACACAGCACCCGTTTGGTCGGTTGCCTTTTCTCCAGATGGCAAGACTCTAGTCTCCGCAGGGCGGGACGGCATCTTGAGGATTTGGCGCGCCGCGACTGAGGAGGAAGTACACGCGCGCGAGACGCAGTGAGAGTCGTCTATTATTGCGATCATATCAACTCCTGCGCCATTGCCCGGATTGTGCACACAGTTCTCCAATTCCGATCGGTCATCGGCACGCCGAGCAATTTCTCCGCACTTGCAGCGAGTTTGGATCTGCCGATCCCCTCGGGTGCATGCAGATAGAACACACTATCAATAAGCCGAAATCGTTCACTGCCCCGTTTGAGGCTTTCCAGCATTTTTAGATTGGGATGCTCGGGCGTCGAGGCAAGAAAGCCGGCGTGCAACGTTTTCGGGTCGGTTTCCGCCTCGGGAAACGGATTATTCCCAATAGCCCTTTCAATGTCTTCCAACTCCAACAACAAGACGGAGGGCTCGAATCCGCGGCGCTTCTTAACTTCAACTCTTATCCTCTTTGAAAGTCGGAGCGTGTCCTTTTCCGGGCTTACAAACACAGCATTGCCGCTTTGGATGTAGGTCTTGACCTTTTGAGAGCCAAGGTGTTCGAGAATGGCAACAATCTCTTTCATTGGAAGAGCATTCCTCCCACCGAC
>DASYSA010000093.1:0-16076 GCA_036003885.1 Blastocatellia bacterium
GAATGCGTACTTACCATTTCTTTTACCCCTCGGGTCACACAAATCGAGGCAGCCGTTTTTTGAGGCTGCCCCGAAGTGTTTGAATAACTTGGCTCCTGAGGTAGGATTCGAACCTACAACCCTCCGGTTAACAGCCGGATGCTCTACCATTGAGCTACTCAGGAATAAATGCTGTCGTCGAAACGACAAGGGAAACTACCAGATGCCCCGCGTGAGTGTCAACACTCGCTAAATATGGCGGACCTCAACTCAATACTCCAACTCATGATCTCTCGAAAACAGGTCGCAGTTCCTCTCTACGAGCCTGCAGGGAGCCGCTTTAAGCCGCGAAAGACTCAAGCAGCACCATGTTCACTCGACTCCGACGGATGCTTCTCCTCGACCGGGATCCGGGGTTTCAGCTTCTCACTGAAGAAGCGGACAAGCCTTTCGATGTACTCGCGCTTGGTGAGCTGATGCCGAATAGACCGGGCATGGGTCCCTCCCTCTACAATCCAGATCTCCTTGTCTCCCAACAACGCGCTGTGGATGTCCCTGGAATGGTTGGCCGCAATGACCTGGTCCTCGGTGCCGTGCACCAGAAACACCGGACACTTTATCTGATCTGCATGCTTGAGAGGATCGACAGACTCGACGTTGAACTTTCCTCGATAGTTTGCCATCCGAATCGTCGTCCATAGCACGGGGCTCAATACGACCTGCGGCAGGCGGGTCACCCGGCTTGCAAACTCTTCAGTCACGCGGCGAAGCGATGCAAAAGGACTGTCGGCCCAAACCGCGCGGACAAACGGGCTCTCGGCCGCGACTTGAAGCGCGATCGCGGCGCCCATCGATTCGCCTGCCAGTCCTATCCGGTCGGCGTCAATCCCCCTCTCATCGATCAGCCATTGTATGGCCGTCTCGACATCTCGCCGCTCATAGTACCCGTATGTAACGTAGCGCCCTTCGCTGTTGCCGTGAGCGCGCCCGTCAAACACGAGAACGTTGAATCCCGCCCGCCTGAGAGCCACCGCCGCGCGCAGGACGTCGGTCCGATTCTTCTTTACACCGTGAATCACAACCACCGTGGCCGAGTCCTTACTCGAGCCCATCCACCAGCCATGGAGCCGCAGGGCGTCGAAGGACGGGATCATCACGTCTTCAAACCTGATCTCGATGCGTTCCAACAACCGCCTTAGGTGTGGGCGCTTGAGGTGAGAGAGACGCTTCAACCTGGGCCTTATCAGCATCCCCGACAGCGGCAAGCTGGCGGCTCCAAGGGCCAGAGCTGATCCCACCGCACCGAGTGCGAGCATACCCGCGCGCCGAAGCCACTTCGAGGCACGTCTGTTTCGGACTTCCATAGCCGCTGCCGTAATCGAGGCCACGGCTATGTTCTCATCGGATTCTGCTTTGCTCAATTGATTCACCTCAGTCAACCTTCGAGGCTTAAGCTCTATTATAAGCCACAGAACAAGAGATATGGCGTTTATTTTGCCGGCTGGGCATCAAGGCATGGGTGGTAGCGTTTGTTATCCCGCGGCCCGATCGTATGCTAGAATCTCATTTCTCGTTCGAGGCACAGACCGGGGGTAGAGAGACTATGTTTTGCAATCACTGCGGCCAGGAGATTCCTCAAGGCAGCCGCTTTTGCAACGGCTGCGGCACACCGGCAGCCGCAGTCGCTGAGGCGGCGCCGCACTCGATTGCTCGATCTTCAGCAACGGAGGTCGACGAGGAACGTGAGATATTCAAGCTCCGGCCGACAATGATCTTCGTGTATGTGCGCTACGCCATCTCCGCACTTGTGGTCCTCGCGATGGCGGCGCTGATGGGGTGGCTCCGTTTGAAAGACTACGCCACCGATCAGATTGCGCTTCTCGTCCTGACCGCGACGGGACTTATTGCATTTGCGATGCCCGTCTACCAGCACATCCTCAGGCGGCGGGAGGTTTACACACTCACCAATCACAAGCTGGAGATGCGCTACGGCCTGATCGCCAAGAATCTGCGCAACATCCCGCTCGACAAGATTCAGGATGTCACCGTCATTTCATCGGTGTGGCAGCGCTTTCTGAGGATCGGCGACATTTTGATCGACAGCGCCTCGGAGACCGGAAAGATACACCTGGATGACATCCCCAATCCCGAGCGCTACGCCGATATGATCCTGGCAGCGCTGCGGCGCCGGAACTGAAGTCGGGTCCGCGGAGTCTAATATAGATAGCGCAGGATGCATAATTGCTCCCGCAAGCGAAAGATGAAGGCCCTGAGGGAATCAGAAGGATGAACCAGAAGGTGAAAATCTTGGCATTGAGAATGTTGGGGGGGATGGCAGCGTTGTCGCTGGCCGGTTTTCCTGCGCTGCACGCCCAGGAGAAGGACCCCGGTCGCAAGCCGCAGGCTGCGGAAGTGGTACTCGTACGCGGCCCAATCTCTCCAGCTCAGTTGTTGCCAGATAAGCTCGGAGGGCTAAAAGCGACCAGCGATGCTAAGGAGTACAAACCGGACTCTCTCGCTGAACTGGTCAGCGACCGTGCGGCCGCCTTCAGGGAGTATCGTGTCCTGTCGGCCGCCTCGCGGTCGTACGGGACAACTCAGGTGGAGGTTTTCCAAACCGAGAACGTCTTCGCCGCCTATGGGCTGTTCACCTATAACTGCGGGTTGATTGGGGCGACCGCCGACAGGGCGGTTGGTTCCGATAGCGGAAGCTCACCAGGGCAAATGACCTTCTGGAAGGACCGATATGTGGCGAGGTTGTCGGATACGGGCAAGCGAGCAGGCGTTGCGAGCCAGCCCCTCGCAGCCATAGCTTCCGTTGTTGCGGCGGGGATCGGAAACAGTGCTACCGATGTGATGCGACCTCCTCTCATGGGGAGTCTGCCGGGAGAGCCTGATGCTCGAAGAAGCGAGCGCTACTTTCTTGGCCCTGAATCGCTCAACATTTTCGTTCGTGGCGGACGAGAGATGTTCGACTTTGCGGGCCGCGCAGAGGCGGTACTGGCGGAGTACGCCCAGGACAACACACAGGCTCCCGTTCCCGGATCTTTTCCGAGAAAGTCGCGTTCACCAATGAAGCTGCTCATCCTTGAATGCCACACGCCACAGTTTGCGACTGATGCGATGGCTCGCGCGACCAGATATATCGAGTCGCTTCCCGAAGATCAGCAACAGCAAACGATCCTGAAGCGCGAGGGGAACTATATTCTTGAGGCTACCGGTTTCGACAATCGCGAATCGGCCCAGCAGTTAGTAGATGCGGTGAAGTACCCGTACACAGTGAAGTGGCTGCGCAACCCTCTTTGGCCTACAAACGATCCATGGCGGGCTCAGAAGGCGGCGCAGGTATTGGTGTCGACGTTCGCGTTGTTGGGGATCATGATACTGGCAGTATTGGTGGTGGGCGGCGCAGTGGGATCACTGGTGTTCCTGAAGCGGCGCAAACGGCAGCTGGAAGTCTTCTCAGATGCGGGCGGGATGCTGCGGCTCGAGCTTGACCCGTTCGACAAGGCCATTCTTGGCTTGCCCTCCGCGAGAAGCGGCGACGAGTGACCTGAGGGACCCAACGCGCGATCTCGATCGGTTCGCAAACATTTCAACACGCCGCCCCGGGCGATAAGCAGTTCGACAAACCCGTTACCACGGCCGTAGCCGTTTGATAAAAGCCCCGGTTCGCGACAACTACAGAAGGCCGGTTTCCAGCAGCCTCACATCCCATCTATGCCCAACTCGGTACTGATCGTTGATGACGAAGAAGGAATAAGACGGACGCTGGCCGGCGTGCTCGAAGACGAGGGCCTGTCAGTCGACGTAGCTGCGTCCGGCGAGGACTGCCTCAGAGCCTTCGAGCGCCGGGTCTTTGCGTGCGTTCTGCTCGACGTATGGCTGCCGGGTATCGACGGAATTGAAACTCTCGAGAGGCTGAAGACCTCTTATCCTGAGACCGCGGTGATAATGATCAGCGGCCACGGCAGTATCGAAACCGCCGTGCGCGCAACCCGGCTCGGCGCCCTGGATTTTATCGAGAAGCCGCTTCAGATCGAACGAACGATTCTGGCCATCCGCAATGCTCTCCGCCAGCGACATCTTGAAGCGGAAAACCAGCGACTGCGCGAGCAGCTGGACGATTACGCGATGATAGGGGCCGGTGTCTCCATGCGCGCTCTGCGCCAGCAGATTGCGGTGGCGGCTCCCACCGGCGGACGCATACTGATATACGGCGAGTCGGGAACAGGAAAGGAACTGGTCGCCCGCGCTATCCATCGGGAGTCCGCGAGGGCGTCGATGCCGTTTGTCGAGCTGAACTGTGCCGCAATTCCCGAAGAACTGATCGAGTCGGAACTCTTCGGCCACACGAAGGGCGCGTTCACCGGTGCGACCCAGGCAAAGCGGGGCAAATTCGAGCAGGCAGACGGCGGCACGCTCTTGCTGGACGAGGTAGGAGACATGAGCTTGAAGGTGCAGGCCAAGGTCCTTCGAGTGCTGGAGGAACAACGGTTCGAACCAGTCGGGTCCAACGTTCCCATCAAAGTCGATGTCAGAATTATCGCCGCCACCAACAAGCGGCTCGACGAAGAGATAGAACGTGGGACGTTTCGCGCCGATCTTTTCTACCGGCTAAACGTGATTCCTTTTGAAGTCCCGCCCCTGCGCGAACATCAGGAAGATATTCCGCTGCTGGTAGACCACTTCAATCGAAAGTACTCGTCCGAATACAATCGCCCCCCGAAGGTCTTCACAGACGACGCGCTCGAACGGCTCTCGTCATACGACTGGCCGGGAAATGTGCGCGAGTTGCGAAATGCAGTCGAGCGAGTTGTTATCATGACCGCGAAGGAAGAGGTGCGGGCGGATGATCTGCCCACGCCTGGGTCGGCCGATGGTGTGGCAACGCCGACCCGGCTGGACTTCGCTTCATACAAGGAGGGACGCGACGCGTACGAGCGCAACTACATACTTCGCAAGCTGGCCGAGTGTGATGGCAACATAACCCGCACGGCGGAAGCTATGAGTATCGACCGGTCGCATCTCTACCGCAGAATGAAGGCTCTGGGAATAAGCGACAAGAGAATAGGGTAACGTTTTGCGTTTTGCGTTTTACGTTTCGCGTTCGGCTCCTGAAGTTAGAACGATAACCAGAGACGTGATGCAGTGAACGCGAAACGTAAAACGCCAAACGTAAAACGTCACTGGCCGATGCGGCGGAAATTGTACCGAATCATCGCGCGCACGCTCACCGGTTGCGCATTCCGAGTCGCTGGTTTGAACGTGAGTTGCCGGACGGCACGAAGGGCCAAATCCTCGAGGCCAAAGCCGGCCCAGCGGGTGATCTCGGCCTCCCCGACCTCTCCATTCGAGTGCAGCACCACCATCACCTCGACCGTAGCGTTGACATCGGCGCGCCCAGCCTCAGCGGTATATTCGGGCTTCACTCGACTGAGGAACTCGGGCGGTTTGAAGCCCATCGCCTGAGGCGACCCTGCAAGCGGCATTTCCTCGATGCGTTCAGTCTCTGCTTTCTGTGTCGCCGGCGAAGGCGGTAAAGATTCGCGACTAGCGCGGAACTGTGTCATCTGATCGACATAACCGGAAGCTCGAGCCGCCAGGGCTCTGGATACGGCGGTGACAGCCTTCTCGAAACTCTGTGCCCTCTCGGTGAGCAGATCGAAGATTGCCAGTGTTCCGCGGCGGCCATCGACTATCATCACCGCCAGCAGCGCTTCTTGATGAAACTCCTTCGCGCGTTCGCTGCGAGTCAGGACCTCGGCCTTACCAATGACGAAGAAGTCGCAGCCGATTGCAGATCCCAGTCGTCGAGCTTCTTCGGTGCTCATGTTGAGCGAGCCATCGTAGCCCAGGGCGTTCAGCGCAGGCAGAACCTGCGAAGGCTCCACGATAAGCACTCTCCCGGACTCTTCAAGCGCCGACCCAAGAACAGTAGCGATCGCGGGCGGACTGCCAGAACCAAATCCGACTACAGCCACTCGCGGCGGAGGGCTCATCGCAGGGCCAGGTCTCTGGCTGAACGCTGTACACAGCAACAACAGGCAGGCGACAGCTGGACGAAGAATCATTCAAGACCTCTGGTGCGATTGTCTCTATGATTCGATTCACGGGCGCAGGGCCGGTCGATCACTTGGCGGCCCGCATCTGCAGCGATACCCGCTCAACCTCGGAGAGCAGGCGCAGCGTGTTCTCGCCCAGAATTTTCCTGAGATCGGCTTCGCGGTAGCCCTTCCGCAAGAGGGCCTCAGTGATTTGAGGTAAGTGCGTCACGTCCTCCATCCCCGCGGGCATGCTGCCGCCGTCGAAGTCCGACCCAAGGCCCACGTGGTCCACTCCGACCAGCTTCACGGCATGATCGATGTGGTCGATGATTCGCTCCCAACTCGCTCTTGGGGGCGGGCCGAATTGTTTGGCGACTTCCTCCCTGCGCTTGTCGGCGTTTTCTCTGCCCGGATACTTCTGAATCAACTCGCTCATGAGGGCCCGCGACTTGTTCGAGTACTGAAACAGGTTGTCGTCGATAAACTGGTCGAGGTAGTTGATCTGAATCACTCCGCCTTTTGCTGCCAGTGCCTTGATCATCTCGTCGGTCATGTTGCGAGCGTGTCCTGAGATGGCGCGGCAGGAGGAATGAGAAGCAATCATTGGCGCGCGGCTAACCTCCAGAGCATCCCAGAAGGTCTTGTCCGCAACGTGTGAGATGTCGACCATCACGCCCAGCCGGTTCAACTCTTTGACCACCTGTTTGCCGAAATCAGTCAGGCCGTTGTGCCTGGGTTGATCGCCCGACGAATCGGCCCAGTCGGTGTTCACCGAGTGAGTCAACGTCAGGTAGCGCACTCCAAGCTCAGCGTACATTCTAAGAGTTGGAAGGCTGTTGTTAATCATGTGTCCGCCCTCCATTCCCATCAATGCAGCGATCTTGCCTTGCTTGTGGGCCTTACGGACCTGATCTGAGGTTACGCACAGGGCTACCTTGTCAGGCAAGTCTTCGGCAAGCTTGTGGACCGCGGCAATACGCTCGAGGGAGTCGCTGACCGCCTTCGGCCCGGTGACGGTGCCTGACATGTAGATCGAGAAGAAGAGCGCATTGAGGCCGCCTTTTTTCATTCTCGGCAGGTCGATGTGGCCGGTATCGTGCTCTTCAGTGAACTTCCAGTCTGTTTGCAGCCGCGGGGTCGTATCGATGTGAGTGTCGATAACTATTGATGAGAAATGAATCCTCCGCGCGCTCTCCTGAACTCGATCCCCATTTTGTGCCGCCGACGGCGAATCCGGAACCAACAGCAAGCTACAGAAAAGAAGGGCGAGACAAAAGCATTTCATAGATCCTCCTCAGGAAGGATTTAGGATCTAGGATTTAGGATCTAGTGTTTAGGATCTAACCCACTCCTCCGGGGCTTCAGACCTAAATCCTAGATCCTAAATCCTAGATCCTAGATCCTAGATCCTAGATCCTACATCCTGGATCCTACATGAGAAAAGAGGCCGGCAAGGTACACTTGCCGGCCTCTGTAGCGGACGTCAATCTCCAGGTTGTCTCAAGCAGCCTTGCGGGTGCTCCCCCTGGTATTCCGGATTTCTACTACTGACTCAAGGGCGGCAGCGGCCCGGGTAGCTTCTGCTTCGTCGAGGAAGAACTGAAGCTTCTGCGTCTGAGCATCAATGTCAACAATCACGACGTCACCCAGCCCCACCTGCCGGGTCGCCGAAAGGCTTGCCAGCGGGTTCACCAGAAAACGTTCGATAGCCCGCTTCAAGTGACGCGCACCATAGCGAAACTCGATGCCCTCGCTAAGCAGGAATTCCCTCGCTTCATCCGTCAGTCGAAATACGAACCGTTCTCCCGCGCCTTCATCGATCCTGTGCTGAACCGCGGTCACTTCCAGATCGAGGATCGCGCGCAGTTCAAGCTGCTTGAGGCTGCGGAACACCACGACCTTGTCTATCCGGTTCATGAACTCAGGCGAGAACTTCTTGCGGGCGGCGTCAAGTGCCGTCCGGTAAATCTTTTGATCGAGGTCGTCCTCGACGAGACTCGCACTCCTGGCGGGCGCGAAGCCGATCGAGCCGGTGATCAACTCGCTCATTTCCCTGGCGCCAAGGTTTGAGGTCAGGATGATTATGGTCTGCGAGAAATCGACCTTCCGGTTATCGCCCAGCGTGAGCGTGCCCTTGTCAAGAATGCCCAGGAGAAGTTGCCACAGCGAGTCTGACGCCTTCTCTATTTCGTCGAACAGCACCAGTGTAAACGGGTCGCGTTCAGTGTGATGCTTGTCCAGGCTCTCCTGTGTAAGCATCGGCGCGGTCTCGCGGTGGCCGAGATACCCCGGCGGCGAGCCTATCAGCTTCGCGATTTCGTGAGAGTGCTGGAACTCAGCGCAGTCGACCTTCACGAATGCGTTGCGATCACCAGAGAGAACTTCCGCAGCCGCCTCGACGACATGAGTCTTGCCCGATCCGGTTGGCCCCAGGAACAACATTGTCCCAAGTGGTCTGGAGGGATTGGTCATTCCAGCTTGAAAGACTTGATATAGGGATGTGATGCTGCGAAGTGCTCGATCCTGGCCTATTACGCGAGCCTGCAGCCCTGACTCAAACTGCTCTGCCAGAGCGCTCTTCGCCTCTGGATTGAGTACCGTTAACTTCCGCTTCTGCGCATTGCCGATCATTTTGTCACCTTCTTCAGCGTTCCCTGACGCTGATTCATCTCGACTCTCTAGTATCTACGTATTTTTCAGCGTACTGGTTTGTCGATCACCTTTTTCCCCTTCTCGGCTGCCAACTCTCAACCCTGAGAACGCGCTGTCCCCACCTAGGTTGCGCCCTCACTGGTTGGTGCAATTTTGATGCCCCTTTCCATAAAACGGTTTCCCGTAAGGTCTGGGCGAGCCATCCGCACCGAGTGGAATCGGGATGTTTGTTTTCAATCAACGCTTACTTCTGAGAAAGAACCGAAGGAGGCTGATTGGAAGAGATCGCCGAAGGCAGGTGCCGATTTACACAATCTGTCATTCATTCCAGCGTGGCTAATGACAATTCGTGTCACCCGGCGCGTCACCCGGATAGAGGATGGCAACCCGCTTTGTCACGGATCCGGGAGCGCTCAGATCATACGCTCCTCAATTTCTCATTTCTGTATAATATTGCGCAAACCCTGAAAATGAGTCCGTAACCCACAGGGTCCACAGAGAGCTGGGCTTGGAACGCGGACCAACCACATTGCTCGATTTCACCAGGTTTAGACTCCGCTTTGACCTTATTCACGTGTGCAGGGATGATCCCTTTCGCCGACCTTTTACCCTTTTCCAGTTGACTGCTGCACGGAATGGGCTGTTGCCTATACTCTCGAGGAACCTTGGGCTATGATAGTCGCTCTTTTCGGAGGGCATCGACGACAGGAGGAAGAGATGAAGCTGGAGGGCAGAGTTTCCGTCGTGACCGGCGGGGGGCACGGCATAGGTCGCGCCATCGCACTATGTTTCGCGGAGCAGGGCGCCGCGGTTGTGATCGCCGGACCGACGACCGAGACAATCGAATCGGCCACTCGAGAGGTTGAGAGTCTAGGGGTTCGGGCACTGGCCCTGTTGACCGATGTCTCCGACGAGACGAGCGTCGAACGTATGGTAACGGACTCCATTGCCAGGTTTGGGCAGATAGACATCCTGGTCAACAACGCGGGCATTGCGGGACCCACGGCGCCTGCAAGCAGAGTCAGCCGGGAAGACTGGGACCGGACAATAGCTGTCAACCTTACTGGTGCGTTCTTATGCGCCAAGCACGCCTTGCCTCAAATGATGGAGAGGCGGGGTGGACGAATCATCAACATAACGTCGGTGGCAGGACTGCACGGTTACGCCTTGCGAAGTCCGTACTCGAGCTCGAAATGGGGAATGATAGGCCTGACGCGAACGCTAGCCGAGGAAGCGGGGCCGTACAACATCACTGTGAATGCAATAGCACCCGGTCCGGTCCGAGGTCCTCGAATCGACTCGGTTATACGCAATCGCGCAATCGAGCTTGGCCTTCCCTTCGAAGATGTCGAGCGGGAATATGTCGGGCCTACCGCGCTCAAGCGGATGGCAGAGGAAGAGGACATTGCGGCCGTGGCTCTGTTTCTGGCTTCTGAAGAGGCCGGCAACTTGACCGGTCAGACGATTGAAGTATCCGCCGGCTACAGGCTCTGAGACGAACGGGGCGAATGGGCAGACGCAGTCTTCGCACAATCATCGCGATCCTCGACCTCAATTATGCGGCTAGATCTTAAGGAGCATATCTCGTCGAAGGAGAAGAAGCAGCGATACGTCAATCGTCTGTTTGAAACGATCGCGCCCCGCTACGACTTCTTCACTTCCGTCATGTCGTACGGCATGGATAGTGGCTGGAAGCGAAAGCTGGTAGAGATGGCGGAGCTCAAGGGGGATGAGACCGTACTGGATCTCGCGTGCGGGACCGGCGACATCACTTTCGAGGTCGCTCGCCGGATTGATCGCGGCCGGGGAATCGGCCTCGACATAACTCAGGCGATGTTAGAGATAGCCGAACGCAAGCGCCGGGTGTCGGAATTGAATCACGTCAGCTTTCACCGGGCCGACATTTTGAGTATGCCTTTCCCTGACGAGTCGTTCGACCGGGTGACCGGGGGATATGCCCTCCGCAACGTCTCTGACCTCGCGGCGGCGCTGGCCGAGATCAAGCGCGTACTCAAGCCGGGAGGGCGATTCCTGTCATTGGATTTCGGCCATCCTCGCAGCCGTATCTATCGTTGGATTTACCTGCGCTACCTTACCGTTGTCGGTTCAGTGGCTGGCCTTGCGCTTCATGGCGACGCGGACACCTACCGTTACATCCCCGAGACTTTGAAGCTCTACCCTGGTCAACGCGGCGTGCGGGAACTGATGCAGGGGATGGGGTTTGTAGACACCGGGTTTCGCGAGTTCGCGGGCGGCATAATGGCAGTCAACTACGGGACGAAGCCTTAGGGCGCGGTGTCCTCTCGAACCCGGTCAGCTAAAAAAGCAGCCGAGTATCCCGACTAGAAATGGAAATGGGCTCCGTCTTTCAACAGCTTGGTATCGCGCTGGGGCTCGGTCTCTTGGTGGGTCTGCAGCGCGAACACTCTGCTGCGAAGGTAGCGGGCGTTCGCACTTTTCCATTGATCACGATATTGGGAGCAGTCTCGGCGTTGCTCGCGCAGCAGTTTGGGGGCTGGATCATTGCAACGGGCCTCCTGTCGCTGACCGCCGTAATTGTAATCGGTAATCTGGCCGCACTCAAAGAGGAGCCTACCGATCCTGGCGTGACAACCGAAGTGGCAATGCTCTTGATGTTCGGCGTGGGCGCCTATTTGGTCGTTGGCCGGCCTGAAGTTGCCATCGCAACAGGCGCCGGAGTCGCAGTCCTCCTTCAGTTCAAGGGGCAACTCCACGGCATCGCGAATAAACTGGGCGACAATGACTTGACTGCCATAATGCAGTTCGCGTTGGTTTCGCTGGTCATCTTGCCTGTGCTGCCGAATCGAACTTACGGCCCTTACGACGTATTGAACCCTTATCAAGTCTGGTTGATGGTCGTGTTGATCGTAGGAATCAGCCTGGGAGGTTACGTAGTCTACAAGTTCTTCGGCCAGCAGTCGGGCATGCTGCTGGGAGGAATACTGGGAGGCGTGATTTCCAGCACTGCAACGACAGTGAGTTATTCGAGACGCACTTCAAAAGAGCAGGCCATCAGCGGTCTTGCGGGCATTGTCATAATGATTGCCTCTGCCGTGGTCTTCGCGCGAGTGCTACTCGAGATATTCCTGGTTACGCCTTCCTTTTTCTTTGTTGCCTGCGGCCCGATACTGATCCTGTTCGGAGTGGCCGGATTGCTGTCGACCTGGTTGTGGTTTCGGGCACGCAACGAGATGATCGAGATGTCGCCTCCCGAGAATCCCACGGAGCTCAAGTCGGCGATCTTCTTCGGGTTGTTGTACGCTTTGGTGTTGTTCGCAGTGGCAGCGGCGAAGGACCGATTCGGCGACAGGGGTCTGTATGTCGTTGCAGGGCTTTCGGGGTTGACCGATGTGGATGCGATAACTCTGTCGACTTCGCAGCTGGTGAACTCAGGCAGGCTTGATGGTAGTGATGGATGGAGGTTGATTGTTGTGGCGCTGACGTCGAATATGATCTTCAAGGCCGCAACGGTTGCCGTGTTGGGCCACAGGGTGCTCCTTAGGAAGATCGCTCCGCTCTATGGAGCGGCGCTGCTGGTCGCAGGATTATTGCTCATCGTGTGGCGGTGACCGAGGCCCGTCAAAGTGGTGCGCCCTTCTGACCGCGACTTCTCTAATGGGGTTTTCTGGTGAGGATAAACATCATTGGCGCGGGCAATGTCGGGAGAACCCTTGGCCGGCTCTGCCATGAGGCGGGACATGAAATCGGCGACGTCGTGTGCCGATCGAAACGCTCAGCTGCGGCGGCCGTGAAGTTCATTGGTGCTGGTCGCGCCGCGGCAAGTGACCGCGTGACTCTTTCTCCGGCCGATCTCGTATTGGTTTCTACGCCCGACGGCCGGATATCCGACGCCGTCGAGCTAATTGAATGTAACGCCTCAACTATCGGCCGGCCGGCCGTACTCCACACAAGCGGTGCGATCGCAAGCAGCGCACTAGGAGCGCTCAACGAGTTCGGAATGAAGGTAGGATCATGCCATCCGCTTCAGACCTTTGAGAGTCCAAACAGCGCGCTGGCGATCGTGGGCTCCAGCTACTTTTGCATAGAAGGCGAACGTGTAGCTGTTCGTGTAGCTCGCAGGCTCGTGCGTGACATAGGGGCGAAGTACTTCGAGATCCCCACCGAGATGAAGAGCCTCTATCATGCAGCGGCTGTGATGGCTTCGGGCGGACTGGTCGCGCTGTTGAGTTTCAGTCTCGACATGTTAGTGAGGTGCGGTCTCGCACCATCTGAGGCGCGAAGGGTGCTGCTACCACTGGTTGAGGGAACCGTAGCCAACATCTCAGCGCTCGGGCCTGAGCGAGCGCTTACGGGTCCAGTCCGCAGGGGCGATTCCGGAACGGTAGCGCGTAACCTCGCTGCACTTGGCGCCGTCGACCCGGATGCGGCTGAGGTCTACCGCCGGCTCGCCCAGCGCGCGGTCGCGCTCATGGAAGAGCACGCCGCGAATCCGGGTGCCCTGCTGGAGGTGCGGCGACAATTGAAATGATTGCGGATTTTGGATTGCGGATTGTTGATGATTGAGGATTTGGGAATCCGAGGAACGCGAAACCCAGAACGCAAAACGACTCTCCTCACCTCTTACGCCGGCGGCTCTCTTCGGTGACGAATCTCCCGCTGACGATGTCAATCCCCAACGCCGCGCCGTGTGGCGGCCGCAAGGTTAGCGATTCGGACGATGCCGCCTCCAGCCAGACCTGTCGAGTTCCGGTCAGAATGGCGATGGCCTTTTCCGCCCTCCAGAAACCGGTCCTCTGCAGGATTTGAATTCGTGACTCCGAAGCAGTATTCACCACCTGGCTCACTCTGGACGGTCGGTCCTCAGACGTAGCGTCCGATTCCCTTTGCATGGAGTCCAGCGCGAGAGCGCCCATCCCCGCCGCAAGTTCCCGCCGGTGGACGTTATTGTGCCCGTCGCCTCCAATGATACCTGCAAGTTTATCGAAGAGCTCCAGCGATCCTGTCCCTATTATGTCGGCAAACTCAGCCATATAAGCCGCGAGACTCATCTCCAGCTCCGCCTCGAGATAGAGGGCCGATGAACTCGCTCCCTGGTGAATTGCTTTCAGGCTGATGTCCGAGTGTTGAGAGTTTGCCTCTCGAAACGCACAGAGGTGCGCGAGAATCGCGGCCCACACTTCATCGCCCACGTGTCCTTCGACCAACAACTGCGCGAACGGTCTGCCCACCAACCCGATGAATGCTTCTTCCAGCGGAGCGCGTTCCTCCTCTTTGCCCGCCAGGCTCAGATCTACCCATTCGGCCCAGGCATCGGCGAGCTTCGCTCCGTCGCACTTTATTCCATTCAGCTTCGCGCCGGTCAGGTTGCACCCGGTTAGATCGGCTTCCGACAGATCCGCGTCTCGCAGGTCGCAAGCCTTCAGAACGCTCGCAGACAGATTCGCTCCCGTTAGATTTGCCTTAACCAGACAACAGCCATCGAGACAGGCTCCGGAGAGATTCGCATGGGAAAGGTCCGCCCCTTCGAGCGTCGCCCCTGAGAGGTTACTGCCTCCCATCTGCGACATGCGGATGTAGGCGCCGTTAAGGTTCGCGCCGGAGAGATCGGTTTCGTTCAGAAACGTGCCGACAAGGTAGGCACCCACGAGTTGCGCGCCTTTGAGGTTTGCCCCCGTGAGATCGGCCCCGCTGAGATCTGCTCGGCTGAGGTCGGCTCTTTCAAGTATGGCGCCGATGACGCTGGCCTCGACCAGGTTCGCGCCGACCAGGATGGCGTCGGTCAAGGACGCCCCACTGAGAAAGGAACCGTTGAGACGTGCTTCGGTCAGATCGGCGCCGCTCAGGTCAGCCATTCTGAGATTGGCCTCGGTCAGATCTGCACGAGCCATCTCAATCGAAGCCAGGTCCGCTCGGACGAGATTGGCCCCTCTGAGGCCCTCGCCAGTCGAGGCGCGGCCAAGTATCTCGTCTCTAGTAATCTGCGACATTCTATTCCAGGCAAGAGACCGGTCACACAGGGGCAAAACGGCAAGGGCACTTTACGGGGAAGCGATTCTGAAATCCACTCGTCCAAAGAGCGAAAGAGATGCGAACGTCCTTCCCGCGCTTTCGCATCTCCACCCACCCCGCTAATTGATCAGCAGGAAAGGTTCTATGCTTCCCAATCGCTCCGCTGAAAAACATCCAGGCAGGGACAGAGCACGGGCCAACTGCTTTCAACGAGCCTTAGATCGCGACTTGGCACACCGCACCTTATGGTAACTTGAGTCAGAAGGTGAGTAAATAGAAATCTCCGGTGAGGAGAGGCCAACGTTAGAATGTCAACACCGGTCAGGTTGCCCTCAACCCGCAGCCGCCGACACTCCTTCAGCAGCCAGGAGCCCTCATGATGCCGGCCTTTAACCGAGCCATCTCCTGAATCTCTTCGGCCAGCTCAATCGTGCGGCGAGCCGCTTGCCTCGCCATTTGTTGATCGTCGTCACTCGCTCCATAGCTCGCGAGCAGCGTGCGGCCCAGCTCGTGATGGTGCCTCTCATCGGGTTGAATCGTATCGCGGTAGAGCGCGGCGGTCTCCGAATCGCCCGCGGACTCACAAAACTCGATGAAACACTGGTTCCGAACGAGCGCAATGCCTTCGCGGGTAAACTGTCCTGCCGCAACGCGAGCGGCTGCGCCCTCAAGCGAGCGCAAGTACTGAAACAGAGGAGAATAGCCCCCCTCTCGGGGGTCTATCCGGTTCGCATCCACCCCAAGCGAGGTGAGCCGCTCCGCTATGAGTCGGTAATGTCTGGCTTCGTCGCCGACTTGCCTGGCGAGGGCCAGTTTGATGTCGAGCTCGGAGGTCGACGCCATCCAGATCGCCGCAAGCTCGCTCGCCTCAAACTCGTTCTTTAGCGCCACCCTAAGGAGTCGCGGAACCGTGAGTGCTTCTGGAGTCTCACCCGCGCGGCTGAGATCACCGAGCCTTTCAAGCGCCGCTTGATTCTCTTCCCCCAGCGCGGCTACAAACTCCCCTGCGGTCAACCCGCTCCAGTTTCGATCTGGTGACATATTCGGTTCTCCTGTTTGACCTCGCGATTTTGCCGAATTTCTTTGTTGTTCCGTTGCAGGCTTGGCAGTTCATCTCGGTGCTGCCCTTGTGAGCAACGTAAGAATATCAAATCGCTCAAGCATTGCCAGGTTTAATCTATAAAGAATTGGAGGTCTGGGCCAACGAATCTGATGTCGTGGCGGTTGAGAATATCCCTTCCAATGAGAACATGGTCCCGTGCGGATAAGACGGTTCCTCCGAGAACCAGATGGTAGCCGATAACGAGTCCCAGAAACTCTAAGTTCACTCTATATACATCTTGCATTTCGGGAGTATTCCCAGTGGCGCCTTCCACTGGGAGCTCACCCTTTTTTTCTAGAGCGAAT
>DASYSA010000094.1:0-7921 GCA_036003885.1 Blastocatellia bacterium
GGGTGAGCACGGTCTGCCGATTCGCAGTTCCATCGAGGAGGCGATAGATATTGTCGGGCGCCTTCAATTCGACTCCGTTGACGGCGAGAACGTAGTCGCCGACAGACACCTCCACACCGGGCGACGCGAGCGGCGACCGCAGATCCGGATTCCACCTCTCGTTGTCGTAGATCCTGGTGATCTTGTAGCGCTCACTTTCGATCGCGAAGTCGGCCCCCAACAGCCCTCCCGGAGAGGAAGGCACGTCGGGCATATCGCCCCCGCGCACGTAGGAGTGCCCAATCGCGATCTCGGCGCCCATGTTGTCGAGCAGATAGTTGAGGTCGGCGCGGTGCATCACATACGGCAACAACTGGCTGTACATCTCCTTCATCTTCGGCCAGTCGGCCCCGTGCATGTTCGACACGTAGAGATAATCGCGCTGGTTGCGCCAACCCTCGTTGAAGATCTGCTTGAACTCCTCCTTGGGCTCGACGTACATCCGCAATGAGACGTTGAGACGCCCCTGCCCCGCTTGCGGCGGATTCCGGTCGGCATCAACGAGAAAGAGAGCGGGTACGGGAGGCGGACCGCCGGGGCCGCCCTGGCCGCGTCCTCCTCCAAAGCCGCCCGCTGTGCGGTAGAGCAGCTTGTGCCCGTCCGCACTCACATCGTAATCCGCGACACTGTTGATGAATGGCGCCGCTCGACGGTCGCTCAACCGATAACGCTGCAACTCACTGCCGCCGCCTCCGCCCCCCGGACCGCCGCGACCGCGTCCGGCCGCCCCTGCTTCGAGGTAGTAGACCGTGCCCGCGACTCCGGCGCGCAACTGTGAGTATTGACGCTCAAGGACACCCGGCACCGGGATGATCCGCTGCTGCAAGCCGTCGAAGTCGATCTGCACTGTGACGGGGGTGCGCGGCCCTCGAGGAGTTTGCGCAGGCGCTTCGGTCTGATCGCCGCCGCCAGTATCACCCGGCGCAACTGGGTTCCCGCGTCCTCCGCGTGGTCCAGCGCCGCCTCCGGGAGTCGCGCTTCCGACGCCTTTGTCTTCGTCGCTCTCGGGAAGAAGCGGGCTCGGCTCGCCTTTCTTGAGAACCGTCAGGTACAACGCAAAGGTCTCATCGTGGTCATAGGAAGTCATGTCGAGCCATTGTGATCTCAGCCCGAAGTCCGTCGAGGCAAGGAACCAGAGATACTTGCCACTCGCATCCCAGACAGGCCAGGTCGCGTCGGCAAGCCCGTCCGTGATCTGTTTCGCCTCGCCGGTTTCGGCGTCGCTGACGAAGATTGCGTGATACATCGACTTGAGCCGGCTCGAATACGCGACCCATTTCGAGTCGGGACTCCAAACGGGGTTTAGCGTGCGCTGCGGCACCATCCAGGGATCGTTTCCCACGATTTTTGCTTTGCCCGTCGCCACGTCCAGGACCCACACGTTCAGCTTCGTGTCGGTGAAGAGCAGCTTCTTCGAGTCGGGCGACCACGACGGCATGTAGTAGTGTGTCGGTTGATCGAGCGCGATCTCGCGGGGAGGGGTAATCCCGTCCTGCGATTCGATTACGAGTCTGTATTCTCCCGACTTGTCGCTGAAGTATGAGACGTACTTTCCGTCGGGCGACCACGCCGGGTCGCGCTCGGCCGAGCCGCTCGAATGGCTGAGATTCCGCACGTCCCCCTTCTCGGCGGGAATCGTGAAGATCTCGCCGCGAGCTTCGACCACTACGCGCTTGCCTGTGGGCGAGAGCGCGATGTTGGCCATGCGGCTGGAGACGTCTTCCCACCGGGGCATCATCCAGGGGAAGTCGCCAGTCGCGGTGATATTCACCACGTGCTCTTTGCCCGTCCTGGGATCCATCTCGTGGACATAGCCGGCCTGCTCGAAAACGACAACTCCGGCGCCGGCGTCGATTGCCTTGACATCGAAGTCGGTGAACGTGGTGACCTGTGCGAGCTTCTTTGTCTTCGTCTCGTAGGACCAGACGTTCGCGACCCCGTCCCGGTCCGAGAGGAAGTAGACGGAATCGCCAACCCACACGGGGTCGACGTCCTTCGAGTCGGTCCACGGTGGCGAGACCAGATCGAAGCTCTTGAGGTCGACGATCCACACCGGGCGATTCTGGCCCCCGCGGTAATTGCGGCGCTCCTCGTCCCACGAGTTATTCATACGATAGGCGACGCGTGTACCGTCCGCGGAGATCTTGCCCTGATAGGCGCGAGGCAGGGACATCGGCTCCTCGACGCCGCCCTCCGTCGGCACAGTCCAGAATCGCGGGGCGCCGCTCGGGGCCCACGTCGCGCGCGAAGAGGAGAACATCACCGCCTTGCTGTCCGGCGTCCAACCTTGCACAAGGTCGGGTCCGGGGTGCCAGGTCAAACGCTTTGGCTCGCCTCCTTCGGACGGCACCACGTAGACATCGTTGTTGCCCGCGTACTCGCCGCTGAACGCGATCGACCTCCCGTCGGGCGAGAAGTGTGGATTCGAGGTCAAGCCCTGGAAACTTGTAAGGCGGCGTGCCATGCCGCCCGAGCGCTCGACTATCCAGATGTTGTTCGCGTACGCGAATGCGATGTGTGTAGCGCTAACGGTGGGCGAGCGGAGCAGACGAGTCCCGGTACCGCCATTCGGCGTGGCTCTGTCGTTAGGCGCAGCAGCCATGGTGGCGGCGAGCCCTGCGAATGCGAGCGCGGCGAGGAACGTTCCAGTGAATGCCAGAATAGAGCGGTAGCGAAGCACGGCTCGAATTGTGCGGAATGTCATGTTTTGCCTCCGGATGAGTTGGTAAGCCCACTGATGACACTGTATGTATCACGAAGCAGGTTGAGGGTCAAAGGGAGAAGGGGAGGAGGGGTTCAGGTGCCGAAAGACTTCCTGCCTGAGGTAGTGGTATTCTTCTGAACCGGATGAACCTTCGATTCTTAACTCACACCGAAACGCACTTGCTTCACCTCAAGGCGACACCCGGAACTCAGTTGCATACATACATGAAAGGGAGATGAATCCAATGCTTTTGACCGAGTCACGAGTTAGTCCGCTTCCCGAATCCGAATGGAGTGATGCAACGAGAGAGCTAATGGAAAGCCTCCGGCGAGATGGACAGATCTACAACATCTTCGGGACGCTGGCTCGGCATCCGCTGCTCTTGAAGAGATGGCTGGTATTCGGAAGTCATATCCTCTCCAAGTCTACACTGCCGGCGCGTGAACGGGAGATCGCCATCCTGCGGATGGGTTGGTTGTGTCGAGCCGAATACGAGTGGGGACATCACGTGGCTATCGGGAAGAACGCGGGCCTCAGCGCCGACGACCTCGATCGAGTTGCAAAAGGCCCGGATGCATCCGGGCTGGATCCGTTTGAATCGACGCTGATTCGAGCGGTTGACGAGCTGCACGCGAACTCTTTCATCGGCGATTCCACATGGAGGGCGCTCGCCGAACGTTACACCACCGAACAGCTGATGGATCTGCTCTTCACCGCCGGCCAATACAAGATGGTGTCGATGGTGCTCAACTCTCTGGGAGTCCAGTTGGAGGAAGGCTTCGAGGGCTTTTCAAAATGAGACTCAAGGATAAGGTAGCTATCGTAGTCGGAGCAGGTCAAACGGCCGGAGATACGATTGGAAACGGCCGGGCAACGGCCATTCTGTTTGCTCGCGAAGGCGCCCGGCTTGCGCTGGTTGATTGCGATCACCAATCGGCTCGTGAGACTCAAGCCTTGATCGAGACGCAAGGCGGGCAGTGCTTCACATTCGAGGCCGACGTCACTCGGGAGAAGGATTGTGAGGCTTTCGTCCGAGCGGCTGTAGAGACTTTCGGGCGGGTTGATATCCTGCACAATAATGTTGGCATAGG
Source organism: Blastocatellia bacterium (assembly GCA_036003885.1). Taxonomy (GTDB): domain Bacteria; phylum Acidobacteriota; class Blastocatellia; order UBA7656; family UBA7656; genus DASYSA01. The sequence continues at coordinate 3,835 of DASYSA010000094.1, forward strand.
CGCCGGTGACGATGAGATCTTGAAGCTCAGCGAAGAGTCGTGGGACAGAATCATGAGCGTCAACCTCAAAGGCATGTTCCTGTCTTCCAGAAGTGTGCTTCCGGTGATGAGGGAACAGCATTGCGGGTCAATCATTAATATCTCTTCGATTGCGGCGATCTGCTCGTCCAGCATTGTGGCTTACAAGATTTCCAAGGCCGGCGTGAACGCGCTCACGCATCAGATCGCGCTGGAGAATGCAAAGTACAATATCCGGGCGAATGCGATAATGCCGGGCCTGATGAATACGCCGATGGCTATCGAGGGGATTTCAAAGATGCGCGGGATTCCAAAGGAGGATTTGATCCTCCAGCGGGACGCGCTCGTTCCGCTTGGCAGGAAAATGGGAACGGCCTGGGACGTCGCTTACGCCGCGCTGTTCCTCGCATCCGACGAGGCAAAGTTCATCACAGGCGTGATGCTGCCGGTTGATGGTGGCCAAAGCGCCCGCATTGGTTAAGAAGCGTTTCGCGTTTCGCGTTCGTCGTTCCGCGTTTCTGTTTCTCGAAAGTACGCCCGCGACCCTGATCTAAAGAACGCGGAACGCGGAACGCCGCTTCCTCCCCCGAGTGTTCGTAAACAAAGCACCCTTCCGCGGCATAGTTCTTGCCACTCTATGTCCTTCAGACACGCTAAGGGGTTGAGAGATCGACCCTGTCTCTGAGAGTGAATGAAATCGAAACACGAAGGAGTACAGACCACATGACTAGGAAGTTTTTCAATTCTTTAATCGCTGCGACCATCATGATCCTGGCGATGAGCCTGGTGTCGTTTTCACAGGACAAGGTTTCTGGAAAGCTGAAAGACGCGGCTCATGAATCTGCCAAAGCGGCGGAAGCATTTCGTGAGATCATGAACGCGCCGGATAAGGCAATTCCAGGCGACATTCTCGACTCGGCGCAGTGTGTTGCGGTCTTCCCTTCAACGATCAAGGGCGGCTTCATCATTGGTGCGCAGAAGGGTGAAGGCGTTGTGAGTTGTCGTACGGCAAACGGTTGGAGCGCGCCGGTGTTTCTGGACATGTCAGGCGGCAGCATCGGCGCCCAGATCGGCGGACAATCGACAGACTACGTTCTTCTCTTCATGAACAGAAACGGTATAGACCACCTGTTGAAGAACAAATTCAACCTGGGAGGTGAAGCTTCGGTGGCAGCCGGACCAGTTGGCCGCGAGGCGGGCGGTTCAACGGACTGGAAGCTGAATTCTGAAATCCTTTCGTATTCCCGTAGCAAAGGGCTTTTTGCCGGAGTGGAACTGAAAGGGGTCTCCATTTCCACCGATGGCAGTGATATGAGAAGCGTCTATGGCGATGGTGTAAGCGCCAGAGAGGTGTTGCTCGAGGGCAGGCGGACCGCACCAGAGGCAGTGCAGGAGTTTCCAAAGGAGCTCGCCCGCTTCTCGTCCACGAAGGCCGAATCAAGCAGTGCACACTGAGGCCGGTTCACGCGAAAGGCGACAACCGACAGCCTCACGAAGCTCCAGGTCTAACTACAGCCGCAGCTCGACTCTGCGACGGTGATGGTTGCGAGGTCTGACTAACACAGGCTCTTGCCATTTTTTGGCTGGCGACTGGGCGACTGAAGGGTTTGCCACCCAGGCCGACAGGCAGATTCAGGAGGTATGGGATGAAGAAATCAATTATAGGCGTGGTCGCGATTGCGACAGCGACCGTTCTGCTGTCACTGGCCGCGGACGTTCAAGGGCAGCATGCGTATCGGCGAACCGAAAAGGAGATGAAGGAGCTGCTCGAGCGCATCGAAAGAGGGGCCGGCAAGTTTCGACACAGCCTGAACGGTGCGCTCGATCACAGCCGCCTGGACCATTCAAAGGCTGAAGATCGAATCAATGATTTCGTAAAGCGTTTTGACCAGGCAACCGACCGTCTAAAGAGTCGGTTTGATGACGACCGATCGGCCGCATCCGTCGTGGAGGACGTGCTGCGCCGAGCATCCGAGATCGATGGCTTCATGAGGAGGCACGAGCTCAGGTCGGACGCTCAAAGCGATTGGGCGGATCTGCGCAGGAATCTGGACGAGCTGGCGGCCGCTTACAGTGTTTCCTGGGATTGGACGGGTGTATCAAGCACGCCCGACCGCATGAGCGACGAGAAACTGAAGAACCTGTTGGGGCGGCTTGAAAAGGGGGCGGACGCCTTTCGAAGCAGCCTCAAGGAAGCAGTGAGTCACAGCCGATTTGATGATACTACCGCCGAGGGTGACATAAACCGCTTCGTTAAAGAGTTCGAGGCTGCGACTGACCGACTGAAGGATCATTTCAGCAAGAAGCAGACGGCTTCGGGAGACGCCGAAGAGGTCCTGAGGCGTGCGGCCGCCATAGATGGCTTTATGCGGCGCTTCAGTCTCAGTTCGCGCGCGCAGAGCGACTGGTCCTCTCTCCGAAGGAATCTGGATGAACTCGCCGCTGCGTATGGCGTCGCCTGGAATTGGTAGAGAGTCTCTGCTGATCAGGCCCAAAGGAGAAAACCGCAACACGCGCGCCAGGAAGGATTGTGCGCGTGTTGCGGTTTTCGGTGCCTGAATTAACACAGATCTGTGTTTCGCGCAGGACTCGAGCAAGGCCCGATTCATTCAACGATGGTTGGTGATGTCTGGACTTTGAAAACTCCCTGGGCATCTTAGTGCGGCCAGAGCCAGCCGAACGTGCCGGCCGTCAGGAGCGCATACACGAGACCATCGAATACGGACTTCAAGGTCGTGCCCCAGTTGCGCTTGTACCAGATTGAATGCTGGAGAAGCGCGAGCGAGTAGCCCGTGAAGGCCACACAACCCACGAAGCGGAACACTGCCCGGTAGTGGGCTCCATGTGGCAACGCGTTCCCCGCAACGTAGGCTGCGATGATGCCTACCAAGATCGAATACAGGAACCAGAGGACCAGGCTTGGGGCAATCGAGGGCAGACCGCTCGGCACGAACGTCATAAAGGCGACCGGACCCGCTTTCCACTTCTCCAGGTAAGCCGGGGATTTCATGGCTTCCATCGAGCCGGCGTACGGCATCGCGTAATCTCCGGGCGGGATCTCGAAGCGACGGAGGGCCTCCATCACTTCGTCTTCTTTTGGAAGCGTCTTAAAGTCGCTGCTATGGTAGCGCAGCACCATGTGTATGATTGAGCTCGCGATGAAGACGAACACCGCCGAAAGCAGGATCGGTAGCCAAAGCGACATCACTGAGACCATGCACACCTCCTTGTTTTCAAAGTCCGCCTGACGGACAGCCAGCCGAGACCGGGAAGATGCTAGGCGTTGTCAGCCCGCAACGCAAGGCCCAAGTGCTCGAAGCGTCAGCTACTTCTTCTCGCCGGTCTCCAACCACTCAACGTCTGCAAGGTCCTGAGTTCGGCCGGAGGCCCGCTTGTTACGGATCAGATGTTCTCTCGACAATACCGCAGTCGGCTGATGCAAAGTTTGTTAGTAAGCGCGCGGACCAGGCCTCATCGAAGTTGAAACCGTCGATGGCAGTGATTACATCGATGCGAAGCGGAGGCGAACCAATCTGATAGTCAAAGCTTCTCAAGTTTCGCGTGCTCAAGGCGCTTGTCAGGCACCTGCCAGCACTGGTTGGTGCTGAAGTTCTCGACGTCTCGGAGCACGAAGGTCGGGACGTCAGGTCCGTGTTGGGCCCTGGCGTGCTGGAAATCCGCATCTTTTACGTCGATCAGCACGAACGCCGGCCGCATGTCGGGCTTCATATAGCTGACCTCGACGTCGCTCACGTTCAGGCCCTTCACGTGGCGAATGAAGAAACCGTATGCAGGCATGTCCCCGAACATACTCGGCTCAGGATAGTCAATCTCTTTCTCCATCGGTTCGAGCGCAGCTTGCTCTTTTGTTCCACCGCCCTGGTAGAAGATTCGAATGTTGCTGAGTTTCAAATCTTCGATCGGATGGCCGGGGATGCCGCTGATTATCGATCCATACCTCGCATCGGCATTGTAGACGACAACATTACTGATCATTACGCGCCGCAGCGCGCCGACCGTTGTCGTCTCTTTGGGTCCCCTCAGGCGATTGCCCAGCCGGAGGAAGATC
>DASYSA010000095.1:0-4166 GCA_036003885.1 Blastocatellia bacterium
TGACCCTATTGGCAATCGGTTTGATCGTTTGCACCAACATCCCGATTAGCGCTCAACTCCTGCAAGAGAAGGTCGATCTTGAAGCCATTAACAGGATAAAAGAGGGAGAATCAAGGCATTCCCAAATCATGGAGATGGTTGGCTACCTGACTGACGTCACCGGTCCGCGGTTGACCGGTTCGCCCAATCTGAAAAAGGCGCAGCAGTACACCCTGGACAGACTGCATGAATGGGGAGTCGAGAATGCGCATCTCGAAGCCTGGGGGCTGTTCGGTCGGGGCTGGTCGCTGGAGAACTTCACGGCGAATGTGCTTGCTCCCACTTTTAGTTCACTCATTGCTTACCCGAAGGCGTGGAGCCCGGGGACCAATGGTACCGTGCGCGGTGAAGTCGTTTTCCTGGATGTTAAGACGGCGGCGGACCTCCCCAAATTCAAAGGCAAGCTCAAAGGGAAAATAGTGCTCCTTACTTCTGCTCGGCCTGTGGCACCTAACTTCGCACCGATGGCACAGCGGACTACCGACGAAGAATTGCTCAAACTCGCCAACGCCAGGCCTCCGACAAAGGACTCCCCGAGATATCAAATGAGCCCGGAGCAAAGGGCAAGCGTGGAACTGAATTACCAGAAATGGCAGATGCTCTACGCGGAAGGCGCTGCGGTAGTACTGGAACCGGGAGGTAGCGACGCCGGAACAGTGTACGTTACTTCAGCATTGATTCCTGCTCCTCCTGACATGCCTTATGAGCAGCGACCGCGATCGTGGCATCTGAATAAACCGAAAGTTCTCCCGCAGATTGTAGTAGCCGCCGAGCAATACAACCGCTTGATCCGTCTCCTGGCCCGCAAGATTTCGGTGCAACTGGAGATAAACATCGAAGCGCAGTTCTATGATCAGGACCCGATGAGTTACAACGTCATCGGCGAGATCACCGGAACCGACCTGAAGGACGAGGTCGTGATGATCGGCGGTTGTCTCGATTCATGGCACGCGGGCACCGGCGCAACCGACAACGCGGCCGGTTCGGCTGTGGCCCTGGAAGTAATCAGGCTTCTCAGGTCACTCAACTTGAAACCTCGGCGCACGATTCGAATTGGGTTGTGGAGTGCCGAGGAACAGGGTGCTCTGGGATCGCGCGCTTATGTAGCGACCCACTTCGGCAGGCGAGCAGGTAGTGCTACTGGCTACCCGGCGCGCACGTCTGAGTATGAGAAATTCTCCGGCTACTTCAACCTTGACTATGGCACCGGGAAGATACGCGGCGTCTACCTGCAGGGGAGCGAAGCGGTCAAGCCTATCTTCGCCGCCTGGCTCGCGCCACTGAAGGACCTGGGAGCGGCTACATTAACAATCGACGGCATAGGCTCTAACGGCGACCACAACTCATTTGACGACATTGGTCTCCCAGGCTTCCAATTCTTAAGAGATTTCATGGAGGGCAATACTCGAACCGCACACACGAACATGGATGTATACGATCACGTCCTCGACGAAGACCTGAAACAATCCGCGATCGTAGCGGCAGTATTCATTTATCAGGCAGCAATGCGGGACGAGAAGCTGCCCAGGAAACCCCTCATGCAACAGTGAGTACCTGGCCCCCACGGGGGTGAGGACCCGTCGCCGGGCGGCGTGTTCTACAAACATTTCACCCCTACGGGTGAGGAGCTGTCGCCAGGGCGGGCGTTCTACAAACATTTCACCCCGACTGGGTGAGGAGCTGTCGCTGGAGCGGCGCGTTCTACAAACATTTCACCCGAGGACCGTAGCACGTCTACCCAGGTCACTTGCTCACTGTTGCTGCAACGCCCTTTTGGGCCACGCGATCCAGCCCGGCGTAGAAGTCGTACACATAATCTTTCAGCGAGCCGTGACCGAACCCGCTCTCAAAGCCATATTGCTTCATCTCGGAATAGGCCCGGTCCGCGGTCCACCCGTCGTGCGTCATTCGATAGATCGCAGTCATGATCCCAGCGCGGTGGCGTCCGCCGTGACAATGTACGAAGACCGGCTGGTTCGCCGGCTCATTTACGATCTTCAAGAACTCCTCGGCCTTCTGAGGTGACGGCCAGGAACTGTCGCTCAAGCCAATTCGAAAGAACTTCATCCCGGCGCCCTCTACGAATTCTTGCTCACGACCCTCGCCCTCCTGCTGTAGATCAATCACTGTCTTGACGCCGGCAGAGGCGAGACTGGCGTAATCCTTCTCGCTCGGCTGAGCGCCCCGATAGAAGTCTTCGTTAATGCAGCCAAAGTTCTTGATTCTGATGTTGGAAATAGCGGACCGTTGTGCAGCCAACACTCCAGTTGAGTCGGATAAATAGACGACAGCAGTCGCCATCGCAAGAAAGTGAACGAGACTTCGGTTCACACGCATACGCATTCCCATACTCCTTGCTTGAAAGAAATTCCGAACGCCTGTTTGGTTTTCGGTTGGATCGGTTATCAATTATTCAGGACCTCCGGCCGGTAGCAAGGCGCGGAAGCCTGGTCATCAGAACCTTATGATTTGCCGACGACCAGGACCACAAAAGATCCCGGCTTGATTCTTCGCTGGGGTCGCCCTCCAGGTTGGGACGCAGGAGTCTCTTGATATTCGGCCGCAGGAAGAAAGATCTTCTTTGTCTAGTTTTAAGCGTCTCGCGCGCCGGCAGTCAAACACATCTTCGACAATCGCCCGTGAATGATTACGGCCGGCAATCCTCCAGACCAGTATCGAAAAATCCCCTCGGCCAGCAGAAATTTATTGACTTTCTCTCCTCTCATGGTATTCTGCCATTTCGAAAATGATTTTCAACATCATAATCGAGACGAAGTGCCTGCGTGAGGCCATCCTGGGTGGCTGCTCGCGGGCCAGGAACCATTACCACCGATAGGAGGAGGCTTGAAATGTCACTGGAAAGGTCCCGCAGCTCTTCATTGCTTGCTTCCGCCATTCTGCTCGCAGTCGTGATTGTGGCTTCGGCACACGTTCAATCGCGGCAACTAGCTCTTAAAGGAAAGGTGGTTGACCCGGCCCGCGCCCCAATATCAGACGCGCGGATCACTGCGATACAAGACGGTCGGGAGTCCGGGCCATCAACGGTCTCGGATCAGGCCGGCGAATTTGCTCTGATGCTTCAACCTGGCGTGTATGCGCTCAAAATAACGGCGGACGGCTTCACCGAATCCGTGCAGACTGTGAGCTTGAAGAGTAGTTCGGAATCTATCTCAGTAACGATGCAGGTCGAAGGACAGCACAACACGGTGACGGTGATCGGAACCGATTATCAAACTGTGGCTGTCAGCAGCGCCACCAAAACGCTTTCTCCTCTACGCGACGTGCCGCAATCGGTTACCGTCGTCACCCGAGAGCAGGTCAGAGATCAAATGATGTCCAGTATGGGCGATGTCATTCGTTACGTCCCCGGTGTCACCGCTCACCAGGGGGAGAACAATCGCGACCAAACGATCATTCGAGGAATCAGCTCCTCCGCCGACTTCTTCCTGAATGGAGTCCGCGACGACGTTCAGTACTATCGCGATCTGTATAACCTCGACCGGGTGGAAGTGTTAAGAGGGCCGAACGCTATGGTGTTCGGTCGAGGCGGGGGCGGGGGAGTGATCAACCGAGTTCCAAAAGAAGCCGGGCCCGCACCGCTGCGCGAGATTACGCTGCAAGGTGGATCGTTCAGCACGAAGCGTGTTGCGATGGACTTTGATCAACCACTCGGACAGAAAGCCGCACTCCGCGTTAACGGTGTCTACGAGAACTCGGATAGTTTCCGGGATTTTGTCGGTCTCGAGCGCTATGGCATTAATCCGACGGTCACGCTCTCGCCTGGAAAACAGACCAGGATCACACTTGCCTTTGAGCATTTTCGCGACAATCGAACAGCTGATCGGGGAATCCCCTCGTTTATTGGGCTGCCCGTCGATGTCGATATCTCCACGTTCTTTGGCAACCCGGCGCTCAGTCACGTCAGGGCGGTCGTAGATCTCGGGACAGCGACGATCGAACACCAGGCGGGACCTGTGAACATACGCAACCGCGCGATGGTCGGTGGTTACGACAAGATGTACCAGAATTTTGTCCCCGGTGCGGTGACTGCGGACAAGGCTCACGTCGCAATTACTTCGTACAACAACGCTACGGAGCGACTGAACGTCTTTAACCAGACAGACGTG
>DASYSA010000096.1:0-9798 GCA_036003885.1 Blastocatellia bacterium
GAAATCCCATGCGCTGCGCAGAGCGTGCTTGATGAATGTGGAGCGTTGACCCTGAGAAACAGGCACGCGAATCTCGGTCAGAATCTCGCCCTTCATGAGCCTGTGCATGTGCAGGATGTCTTCTTTCGGCGACACGAACAGGTCGGCCACGTTGATTTCGTACTGGCCTCGCGGGCTTTGAATCTTCGCGGACGCATTAAGCGCAACCAGCATCGGCGCAGTGTCCGACGGGCTGACCGTGAAGCATCGATTGCCTCCAAAGATTGCATGCTCGATGTTAATCCCATGGTGCGCATCGCAGACGATGCCGCCCGCGCGATAGCAATGCCACGGCCCGCGATAGTAGGGACAGCGCGAGTCCTGCAATAAATTGCCGCCGACCGTGCCCACGTTTCTGATCTGAGGTGTGGCGACGCGACTCGCGGCCATCACAAGGCCCGGCATCGCCGGCTTGAGCCATGCGCTGCGCTCCATCTCGCCGAGCGTCGTCAGGGCTCCGATAGTCAGCGAGCCGCTGCCTCTATTGATTCCTTTCAGCCCGGGGATCGATTTCAGGTTGATCAAGTAGCGCGGATTCGACCACTGATTCTTAAGTTGATCGAGCAAATCGCAGCCGCCGGCCAGGAACGCAGCGTCCGCGCCGTGATGCGAAGCCCACTCGATCGCCTGCTCGATGTTCGTGGGCGCGAGCAACTCGAAGCTCCTCGGTTCGTCGATTGCGATTTGCCGGCTCATAGGTTCACTGCATCAGCTTTCCGCTCCGCTTCAGCGCGTCATAGACGCGCTGACAGGTGAACGGCAGCTCGCCCACATGCACTCCTGTCGCGTTGTAGATTGCGTTGGCGACCGCGGCCCCCGCGTCGAACATCGGGTTCTCGCCTAAGCCCTTAGCGCCATAAGGTCCGGCTTCGACCGGCGCCTCAACCAGAATCGGCGCCAGCTCAGGAATGTCGAGAATTGAGGGCGGCCGATATTCATAAAGAGACTGGTTTACCGGAATGCCATTGTGAGGATCGGTGATCAGCTCTTCAGTCATCGCAAAGCCCAGACCCATGATGCCTCCTCCATGGATCTGCGCCTCGGCGCCCGGTCGATGAATCACCCGTCCGACGTCGTGGGCGCCGACGAGCTTCAGCACTCGCACCTGTCCTGTCTCCATGTCGACTTCGACTTCTGCGAAGCTGGCCCCCCAACCTTGCGCGCCGGGGTTGTAGACGTAGTAACCGAGCCCGACGATGCCACCTTCAGCAATCGCCTTTCGCGCGAGTGCAACCGTGGACTGGCTCAGCTTGGGCACGGGGTGCTGGTCTATACTGCCCGTGTCCTCGTTCAGGATCGGGTTTATGTCGAGCTTAGGATCGTAGTGCGGCGCGAGATCATCAGGTGACTGGGGCGAGGGCTTCTGCATCTTCGCCCGCAGATCGAGCGCGGCGTTGTACATGGCCTTACCGTGGCAGTGGACCGCGCGGCTCGCATCGGAGACAAAGTCCCAGGCACTGTTGGAAGAATCGGCCCAGGTAACATCCAGCTCAGTCAATGGAATGCCGAGGGTTTCGGCTACGATTAGCGCGATCGCAGTCTGCGCCCCGTTGCCCAGGTTCCCCGATCCGATCGGCACATGAATCTTGCCTGCCCGGTCTTTCCATACGAGGCCGTCGCTGGCGTCGCGGCCGGTGTGTTCCTGACTCATTCGCATGCCAAGACCACGACGCAGCCGGCCGGCCTTCTTCGAGTGATGCTGCCAGCGATTCCACCCGATCGCTTCGGCCCCGCGCTTCAAGCACTCGTCCACGCCTACATTGCCCAGAGGAACATCGGCAGCCACTCCGAGCAGGATCTTGTCGCCCGCGCGCAGGCTGTTCTTCACTCGAAAGTCGAGCGGGTTCATTCCGATCGCCTCAGCAACCTGATCCATGTGGGTCTCGCGCGCGAAGACCGCTTGCGGATGGCCGAACCCGCGAAACTCACCGCCGACCGGTGAATTGGTGTAGACCGAGTAACCGTGATACCAGTAGTTCTTGGTGCGATAGGTGTCGATGATACCTTCGCCGGCGACGCTGACGACGGCCGGGCCGCTGCTGGCGTAGCCTCCAGTTCGCTGAATCGCTTTGCATTCCAATGCTGTGATGGTGCCGTCGTTCTTGACTCCGGTCTTCAGGTAGAAAACGAAGGGGTTGCGAGTGTCTTCGGCGAACATCTCCTCCCTGAGTGTGTACTCGAGACGGACTGGCCGGCCGGTCTTCTTTGACAACAGCGCGGCGATTGCCTGATAGAGCGTCTTGCCCGGGTTGTCCGTGCACTTTCCGCCGAAGCCGCCGCCCAGATACTCGCAGATCACGCGAACATTTTCCGGCGGGATGCGAAGCGCGTGAGCCAGAACGTCACGCGCCCGATGCACGCTCTGCTGAGAGTCCCATAATGTGAGCCGGTCCCCATCCCACAGTGCGGTGCAACAATGGGTCTCGATGGGAACGTGACATTGCACCTGGGTGACGTAGCGGCCTTCGATGATCCTGTCGGCTTCTTTGAAGCCGGTGGAGGTGTCTCCGATCTTGAATTCGATCGTGGGTTGATCGAAGGGCTGAGGTCCGCCGAAACCGGCGACCGTTCCCGGATGTATCGCGGTCAAGTGAGTTTCGAGATTTCGCTCGGCGTCGGGATAGGCTTCGAGCCGGTGGTAGTCAATTCGCACCAGTTCGAGTGCTTTGTGAGCAGAGTAGACGTCGTCAGCGGCGATTGCGGCGACGGCATCGCCGACATAACGAGCCTTGTCGTTTAGAAAGCTCCGGTCGCTCGCTCCCGGCTCGCGTTTGGCACCGGCCTGGTATCCCGGCACGTCGCGCCAGGTTACCATTCCACGATATCCCGGGAGCCCGCGAGCTGGCCCGTCGTCGATGTCGATCACTTCGGCGTGAGGGAAGGGGCTGCGAACCACTTTTGCGACCAGTGGCGATTTGAAGTCATCATCGGGGTGAAACCCGAGATCCCCTGCATAGCGCGCTTGGCCGGTGGCTTTGGCGACTGAGTCGAGCGTCTTGATATCGGAATTGAGTTGCGTCGCGCCCGGTTCTCCAGGCGGCGAAACCCCTGCAAGACCTGTGCTCGAGCGATTGATGGCCGCCGCTGCAAGAACCGATTCGATCTCATGTGGGTAGTTGCCGCAGCGACAGAGATTGCCTGAGAGGGCGGCCTTGACGTCGTCGGCGGTGGGCGCGGGATTCTGCAGCAGCAGTCCAACACCCGACATGATCATCCCGGGTGTACAGTGGCCGCACTGACTCCCCATCTTCTCGATGAAGCCCTCCTGTACCGGATGAAGCGCTCCATCTTTTTCGAGACCCTCGATCGTTAACAGATCGCTGCCGGCGGCATCCATCGCGAGCATCAGGCAGGAGTAGACCGGCAGTCCGTCCATAAGAACTGTGCAGGCGCCGCACTGACCGAGGTTGCAGCTCTTCTTCGTTCCAGTGAGACCGAGGTCTTCGCGCAACGCGAGCAGCAGCGTCCGATGATGCGGAACACGCAGTTTCCTGGGGCTCCCGTTCACGAGTAACTCGATGTCGGCCAGGTGATCCGACCGGTTGAGGGCCTGCTCCTTTGCCGAGACACTGCTTGTGAGTTGCACGAGTTCGAAGCCGGAGCCTCCGAGCGCGGCAGCCGTGACTACGGTGCCGAGCGCAGCCTGAATGAATGATCGGCGCGACGGATCTTCGGGATCCGGAGTCGAATTTTGATCGGATTGAGGATCTCTCTCTTCCTCAGTCACTCCAGCTTCTCCTTGTCAAAACTGAGCCTTGAATGAACCTCTCGTCCACACCAATCCCGAGATCTCCTTACTACGACTTCCTCTCAGCCTCAGCCTCATCATTTGGTTTCCATTTCGTCGGCGAGTGTTTCAGTCGAAACTGGCTTCTTGAGATCTTACCCGTAAACATCGCAGCCAGTTCGGGCCAGTTGACTCGAATGATTCCGAAATAGATGTGGCCCAGGATGATGGCTATGAAGGTGAACGCACCAACGTCGTGTAGAAGTCGCTGCCACCTCAACCACTGGTGATCGAAACTTCTCCAGTTCTCGGCGCTCAAAACGAGAGACACTCCGGAGAAGATCATTGCCGCAGAAAGAAGCGTGAGGAATGCATGATACAACTTCTGAAACGGATCGTATTTCCCGAAGCGCGGATAGGAGCGGGTCCGCCCAAAGAAGTTAGATACGATTGATCGGACGTCCTTCCAGTCATCCCTGCCGAACCACATACTGCGTCTCTCGCCTCGCGCAAGTGCCGCGACGATGTGCAGCATCAACCCGGCGATGAAGAGGCCGGACGAGACTTCGTGAATGAGGACCCAGGAAGACAATGGCGCCTTCAGGCTACGCGGGACGAACAGCGCCCATCCGGACACCGCAAGCACTGCAATAAAGAAGAAGTTCCCCCAGTGATAGAGCCGCGCACCCAGGGAGTACTTTTGAACCTCGCCGGTTTCGATAAGAGAGTCGGCAGGTTCTGACGGGACAGCCGGGCCAAGCGCTCGCCTGAGAAGATGGACCCCAACGAATACCGCTACGAGCCACATCAACAACCTGGCGGCGTCGGGCAGCAACTGAACGGCCATCCAGTCGCCATAGTAGTCTTGAGCGTAGCGGAAAAAATGCATCGGCGAAGACCCACAAGTTGGTTTGTGGTTTCTGGTCTGTGGTTTTCTACCACGGTTGAAACCGGAAAACGCAAACCCTAAACCGGAAACCACAAAAACCCTAACCAAAAACTAAGTGTCGTTCTGCCTTCGCGAAGATTCGCGTAATTCGCGGATGTCTTCACAATGATGAAGGCTTATCCTCCGCTTTCTTTTCGGACCGCGGCTCGGGCACTTCAACTCCCAACACATATTTCGAGAACCACGCATACTCACGTCGCATCTTATCCAATTGGTGCCGGGGTTCTTGTAGCCCATGCGGCTCACGCGGGAAAAAGACCAATTCAACAGGTACGCTGTTCTTGCGAAGCCCCATGTATAACTCCTGAGCCTGTCCCACCGGGACTCTGGTATCGGCTGCCCCGTGAAGTATCAGCGTCGGCGTCTTTGCCTTCTTGATGAACGCCATCGCCGACTTCTGCCAATATGATTCGGTGTCGTTCCAGGGCTCGCCGCCGAAATAGCCCTCCAGCAGGCGCTGCAGATCGTTGGTCGAGTACATCGAGTACATATTCGTGAGTCCCGCTCCGACCATCACGGCCTTGAAGCGAGTGGTCTGGGTCAACGTCCAGGCGGTCATGTATCCGCCGTAGCTCCATCCCGACTGCGCCAGCCTGTCAGGATCCGCGATGCCTTTCGCGATCAAGTTATCGAGGCCGCTCTGGATGTCCTGATAATCTCCGCCGCCCCAATCACGTACATTCGCGAGCAGGAACTTTTCCCCGTATGCAGATGAGCCTCGCACGTTGGGATAGAACGCAACCCAGCCTTTGCCGGCCCACACGTGGCCGAAGTTGTTCCAAGACGCAGGAAAGCTTTCAGTCCATACACCTGAGGGTCCGCCGTGAATGAGTGCAACCGTCGGATAGCGCCTGGTGCGGTCGTAACCCACCGGATAAATCACAAGTCCCTCGACCTCCATCCCATCTTTGCTCTTCCAGCGGATGACCTCGCTCGCTCCGAGCGCCAACTCGCGCACATGAGAGTTGTGCTCGGAGAGCTTTACAGGACCGTTCAACATCTGGTTTGTGGCGACGTAGACCTCGAGTGGATTTTGCACGTCCGACCTGGTGAATGCGATGGTCCGTCGATCCTTCGAGAAGCTTGCTTGACTCATCGCACCGGTCATTTTCGAGAGCTGCCGGGCTTCCCCTCCGCTCGCGGGGACCGAGAACAACTGGTTGCCAGTGCGCACGGAAGCGTTGAAGTAGAGATCCTTGCCATCGGCTGACCAGGTGGCGGGTCCGGCTTGATACTCGAATGCCGGCGCCAGCTTGCGTGGAGTGCCACCTTCGGAGGACACGATTGCCAGCCTCGACTGGCCGAGTTGTCCGTGGCTTGCATCACGAGTCAGGAAAGCTATCCATCGTCCATCAGGCGACCACCGTGGTCCGCCGTCCGGCCCATCGTTGTTCACGAGTCGCCGCTGTTTGCTCGAGTCAAGATCAACCACCCATATATCAGAGAGAATCCCATCGTCGGCTTTGGGAGTTGGATTGGTTGTGTAGGCTATCGAGCGGCTGTCTGGTGACCACTGCGGATCGCCGGCTGCGAAGTCTCCCTTCACCACTTCACTGGTCTTCTTTGTTTGCAGGTCGATGACCCAGATCCGTGTGAACTTGAAGTTCTTGTCCACGACCTGGGCATCGTCTTTATCCTTCAGTCTTTTCTCTTCCTCCGGAGTGGCTTCCAGCTGAGCTACATAAGCGATGCGTTTGCCGTCGGGCGACCACTGAAAAGACTGGACGCCGCTCTTGGACTCGGTGAGTTTCTCGGCTTCCCCGCCGAAGGGCGAGATCAAATAGATCTGAGCCTTCTCCTCGCGGGCTGAAACAAAGGCGAGACGTTTACCGTCGGGGGACCATCGCGGCTGATTGTCATTCTTCTTGCTGGTGGTCAGGCGAACCGGGTCCCCGCCCGACGTCGATGCGAGCCACAGATCGGCATCGGCGGCATCCTCTTTCATGTCGGGTTGCGTGAGGACGTAGGCGACCCAGCGGCCATCGGGAGAGACTTGTGCATCGGAGAGGTTCTTGACCGCGAGGACGTCTTCGAAGGTCATCGTCCGCTTCGACTGAGCAGCCGCGGTGACGGCGAACACGGATAGCAAGACTAAGAGCGCGATCAATCGTTTCATAGCTCCTCCCTGGTCTCATCTCGAAGATTGTAGAGTGTACGAACCCAGGCGAGGATTAGAGCACCAGGCGCGGAACGGGTCAACTGAAGACAGAGCCTGAAGGCATCACAACTTGACCAACTTCAATGGTAGGCCATATTCTCCCTCCTCTATAGAACAGCCACACCTGGAGGTGCGCCGTTGAAACGACACGTGCGAGTTGTGTTTGCCTTCATTCTCTTGTTAACGATGCTCCTGTTTGGCGCGAATACGTCAGTTCTGAGGATCCGGGCGGCGTCCGCTGACGCTTCCCGCGAGCAGCAGATCGCGCGAGCCGCTGAAGCACTTCGCCAGCAACTAATCACGCAGCGGCGCGACTTCCATATGCATCCCGAACTCTCGAATCGCGAGGAGCGGACAGCGCGAGTGGTAGCTGAACGGCTACGCGCCCTTGGCCTCGATGAAGTGAAGACCGGAATCGGCAAGCATGGAGTCGTTGCGCTCCTCAAAGGCTCAAAGCCCGGCCCGGTTGTCGCAGTCCGAACCGACATGGATGCCCTTCCCATTCAAGAGACCATCGACGTTCCTTACAAGTCTCAGAACCCCGGCGTAAAACATGCCTGCGGTCACGATGCGCATATGACCGTCGAGCTTGGCGTCGCAGAGGTGCTCTCAAAGATGCGAGATCAAATCGCGGGCACAATAAAGTTTATCTTTCAGCCCGCCGAAGAAGGAGCTCCGGCAGGGGAAGAAGGCGGCGCATCGCTGATGATCAAGGAAGGCGCTCTCGAGAACCCACGGCCGCAAGCCATCTTTGGTCTTCATACGATGCCCAGCATCGAAGCCGGTCAGATAGCGTATCACTCGGGCCCGGCCATGGCCTCGTCTGACCGAATTCTCATAACCATCCGCAGCAAGAGATCCCACGGCGCACAACCTCACCTCGGTGTCGATGCAATAGTCGTCGCAGCCGAATGCATAAGCGCTTTGCAGAGCATTCGCAGCCGCCGCATCGACCCGCTGGAACCTCTGGTAATAACAATCGGCACGATCAAGGGCGGAGATCGAAACAACATCATCGCCGACGAAGTGAAGATGGAAGGAACGATGCGCGCCCTCAACGAAGACGTTCGCAAGCGCGCGCAGGATTTGATGCGGGACACGCTGCGCGGCGTCACCACGTCTTATGGGGCGACATTCGAGTTGCTGTTCGATGGAGGCAATCCGGCGACCTATAACGAACCGGCGCTTGTCGAGGAGACGCTGCCCTTACTTCGCCGTCTTGTCGGAGCGGAAAATCTAATCGCGCCGAAGCCTTTCATGCCGGCCGAAGACTTCTCCTTCTATCAGAAGGTAGTCCCGGGATTCTTTTATTTCCTCGGTGTCGGAAATAAGGCAAAGGGCATCACTGCGGGTTGGCACACTGCCGACTTCGACGTGGACGAGGAGAGCCTGGTGGTCGGTGTACGGGTAATGTCGAATGTGCTGCTCGACTATCTGGATCGTCACTCCGTCAGCAAATAGAACGAATCACTAGTTGCTGCTCGCGGCCTGTGCGGCCACGAGCTCCGGCACTGGAAACCGCTTCAGAATCTTCCAAAGGATGACCACGCTACCGTCTGTGTCCTGGCTCACGACACGGAAGGCGACGAGAAGGTCCGAGTTGTGGTAACTGACCGAGCGAACAAGGTACGAGTTTTTCTTCTTCATTGGCAGGCGCGATTTGTAGGTGAACCCATTCACGTCGAAACCGACTCCGCTTCGGTTCTGCTGCTCACGCGCATCGGCGATTGCCGTCGGCGCAGTGAATTCAGCCAGGAACCGAGCGGCAGGATCATTGAGCGTTATGTCATCGAGCGCCGTCTTACCCAGCCGTGTGAGAAACCCGAAATCCGCGCCCGCGAAGCCAACGCTGAACTGGCCCTGCTCCAGTGCGATGTCCGATCCGTAGCCATACTCGTGGGTCAGCCGCGCAAATGAGTAATACGCCCCTCCGCCCCGTATCGTGAGTTTGTTATCGAATGTCTCCCTCGGAAGCAGACGAATCAGGCCTGTGTCGGGTTGGGTGAGGAAGTCGGCGTTCTTTCTCTGATCTTTAGCAGAGGGCGCAAGGAACTGCTGCTCGGTCGCTTTCAGCTCGCCGAGAAGCGCGCGGATCTCGCTTTCAAGGGCCGCACGGTCCACAGATTGGGCTCGCGACGCCGTTGGGCCGAACGCGATAAAGAGGAGTATTGCGCCAAATGAGACGATGCGGTTAAGAATCATGAATCAACCTCGCTGTCAGTCCTTCAAGACTGTTTCAGGAAGCGAGCTGAGGAACCGGATACTTCCTCAGGATCTTCCAAACGAGAATCAGGCTTCCGTCGGTGTCTTGACGCGTGACCCTGAAGGTAACCAGCACATCCGAGACCCGGTAGTTGACTGAGCGTAACGCATAGGTTGTGTTCACAGCCGCTTCCAGGAAGTCTCTGTATGCGAAGCCTTCAACCTGGAATCCCTCACTCGCCCTTCGTTGTTCCACCCGTGCTCCGGGCTCTAGTGAAGGCGTGTTGAATGAGGCCAGGAACCGAACACCCATCTGGTCTGTCGTGACAGAGTCGACAGGAACGTCCCCCAGCGAGGTAAGGAAGCCAAAGTCTGCCCCTGCGAAACCGACCTGAAGCTTCCCTCGCTCCAGCCCGATGTCGGAGCCATAGCCGTATTCGTTTGTCAGCCTCGCAAATGAGTAGTATGCCCCGCCGCCGCGTATGAACAGATTCTGGTCGTACTTCTCGCGCGGCATCAGACGAGCCATTCCTGTATCAGGCTGCTTTAGAAACTCTGAGTAGGCGGCAAGGTCGTCGGCAGACGGAGCGAGAAATGTTGTTTCTTTTCTCTGCAGCTGATCCCGGAGAGACTCAATCCTCACCTGTAGCTCTGCTCGATCCTGGGCAGCAACATCCGGCGAGGCCACGAACAGGAACGCCGTTATCAGAAGAAACGATACAA
>DASYSA010000097.1:0-3714 GCA_036003885.1 Blastocatellia bacterium
TGTGTTGAAGGATGTGCCGCAGCGCGTCGAGAAACTGCGCACCCCAGCCTTTGGTCAGGCCCGCTGCCAGCATCTCGTATTCATCGAGGCAGAGTAAGACCCGCATCCGCTCGGGGAGCCGCGCCTCGACGGTATCCAGCCACCTGTCAAAGACGGCGTACGGTCTTTTTGCATCCGGTTCGAGGGTGTGGATCTGCACCGCGCGCATTCTCAGTCCTTCTCGAATCCGATTGGACAGGTACTTGACCAGAGTGGCCGGCCCATCCGTGATACTCGGCTCCTGGCAGTCCACAGTTACGGGAGCGAAGTCGGGTCCCAGAAGCCTTGGCAGTTGACATAGAATGCTGGTCTTGCCCATCCGCTTTGCGCCATGGAGAAGCACCGTTGGCGGGCGAGCGGTGCCGAGAAAGGCTTGTTCAAGCTGTCGGATGACATCACTCCGCCCGGCGAATACGTTCTTATCCTGCAGCGTGGTGGGGTGTGTGAATATGAAAGGGTTTAGAATCTCCCTCCGGTGCTGCCGTGCCTGCTGTATGGCCTCCTTGGCCCGATCTGCATAGAGCTGCAGGAAGTCCCGTTTCAAGTCACCGGAGCGTTGCGTGTATTTATTATCGACGTATAGAACACCGATCGGATCAGCGCTCGTACCCAGTGGAGTCAGGATGAACTCGCGGGCGGCGATGTCGGCCAGAACGTCGCCGGAGGACAGATCCGGACGTCGTACGAGAACGCTGTTGTGTTCGTGGAGTGCCTTTACCAGCCACTGAGTCTGGTCTTTAAGTGCAACCGCAATAGTCCCCTTGCGGCCCAGAAAGCCCGCATCACGGTGGACAAATTCTTCAAGACGCCCTCGCTCACACAATTCGCGCAGCGGGGACTTGGCCTCGCCGAGATCAGTCCAGATCTCATCCGCATAAATGCTTTTGGCGTCCATTTCATCCCTCGGTCCGATTCCATATCTAAGAGTCAAGGTGTTCTCGTTGTCGTCTTTGAGGAAAAGCAGTGCGCGGTTGAACTCCAGGCCGCCCCGCATGGTAATCGCCGTCAGGATCAGAGCGATCTTTTTGTCAATGCCGTAGTCTTCATCCAATAGGGACGCAAGTTCGTAGTAGCGGTCAATCTTGTCTTTCAACTCAGCTGACTCGGCGAGCGCCTGTCTGTAGACGCGGCTCTTGTGCACTGCATTGACTGCCATCTCGCAGTACTCCTCGAGCGCCTTTCGCTTGGAGTCATCGAAGGTTCCAATCCTTTCGCTGGCGAGACAAAGGGTGCCGACGACCTTCTCAGATTCCAGCAGTGGAAGACACGCATAGGAACGCACCTTTCGGAGGAAGTCATAGAGTGACGGGTTGGTGTGGCGGAGATCCGGGTGTTGGGGTATCTGAAACGGACCCTCTTCGGCGTTGCGAACTATGATCGGGCTCGGTTGGTCGAGCAAATATCCCGCGATCGGTTCTCCCCATTCCACCTCCTCCTTCACACGCAGGAATTGTTCCCCGACCGCCACCACCTTCTTGAGTCTCCCGCTGTCATGATCCAGGAGTCTTATGTGGCCAGAGTCCGCTGCGAACACTTCTGCTGCTTGTGAGAGAATCTGGTGGAGGTCCCGTTCCAGGTCATAGGCGCCCATCAACCCCTTGAGGCGGAGATCTTTCTCAAGCGCCTTCTTATGGAGTCGAGCATTGCGGATGGCGATCGACGCTTCGGATGCGAAGATTCGCATCAGTTGTTTTCGACTCTCCGAGAACGATTGCGGGTTCCGAAAATTGAAGAACATGACGCCTACGGGCTCTTCCTGCACCGTCAGAGGAAAACCCGCCGCAGACTCGATTCGTTCGCGGGCGACAAAACCGCGGCTGCGCGCTCTTCCCGCGAGCAGCTCGGGAACGCCCAGCTTAGCGCCAATGAGAGAGGCGTCAGGACAGATGAAAGGCTCCCCTGTCTTGACCATGACGCCCGGGACCCGGTCGGCGCGGATGCTACGCTCGGTCAAGTGAGGCCGGATCAATACTCCTTCAATGGTTGCCGGCAACGAGAACGACTTGGTCTCACTCTGATACTCGTAAATCGCCACGATGTCGGCGCCGAGCAGTTCGACCGCGCTTCGCGCGAGGTGACTCAGGAGACGGGGAAGCTGTGGCGAAGCGGAATTCTTGATAAGCGTTTGCAGTTGTTCGATGCTCTGACTTAACTGCGAGTTCTCGATCAGAACGGCGGCGTATTTCATCGAGTTGGCAAAGAAGCCGCATTCTGCGTAGCGGAAAGCGTCGGCTCTATAGCTTTGCACGGTAGCGGTCCCGATCATCCTGTCCTCAACCTTGAGAGGAGCGACAAGCTCCGACCGCACCGAGTCAAGATACGCCAGGTATTCGTTGAGGTTCTGCCGTCTCGCCTGATGATCGTCGAGCATTCGCGCAAAGTGTGGCTGGCGTTGCAGGTCTGTAACGCGGTAGTCTGCGCCGGCATCGATGACGCCACGGTACATGGGAACGTCTTCGAGTGGGACCTCGGGAGCAGCAAAGTGCTCGTGTGGCCCGACGCACACGTACAGGGTGAGCTGGCGGCTGTCGGCATCGATGATCCGGATATGACCCCACTTCGCGAGGGGCCTGGAACGTGCAATAAGAGAACGAAGGGCCTCTCTGAATGCGTGGCGGCTGTTCGTGGAAAACGTGATCAGATCTGAAACGGCTACGCCTGTGTGTTTAGTGACAGCCGCAAACGCACCGGAGACCTGGTTGATCAGATCCTGGAAGTCTTTGCGGGCCTTTCGGTCAAAAGAGCGTCCCGGTCGCTCGCTGGTCATAGCAGCGCAGCCGATGATGTCGCCATGGGGCGCAGGTATTCGCAAAGGGACGATCAGCTCAGATTTCGCCCGCTGCAGAAACTCCTCGAATTCAGGGTTCCTCTCAATGCGGCCGCTTTCGCATTCCGAACGGTAGAGTGCCTGGAAGCGCGCAAAGTGCGGATCACTTTCGAGATTCGGCACAAAACGCGGCTTGCCGGAAACGACCACTTCAGTGAAGACATCTTCGCCGAGATGCTTCCGCGGCCGCCTGGAGGCGAAATATTGGACGGCGCCGCGTCCCGCCAGGTACACAAGTTCGCCCCTGTTGCGATCGTACAGGCGAATGTGAGCTGTGTAGGCGTGAAAGATATCGAGACTGTGTTGGAGTTGCCGCCGGACGTTGCTTTCCAGATCTATCGTGAAGTGAATCAGACGACCCAAGTTGTGCGGTTCAATGGGCTTCGAAAGACGAAGGTCTTCCAGAGCTTGCTGGAAGAAGTCGTCCACGTCTGACGCTGTCACTGTTGGAGCGTGATTGGGCTCGGTTCCGTAGAGCGTCACCAGGCCATAAAAGGTGTTGTCGATCCTGAAGGGCAGGGTTAGCTCTGATGTAATCTCTGCCAAGAACGCCTGATAGGACTCGGCGCGCCTGGTCAGAAGCCGTGAATCGGCCTTCAACCGCTGGAGATGACGCTCGTTCTCCAGGAACGGCCCGTAATAGAGATCGCCGGTTGCTGCGACCTTTCCCGAAATATCCGAGCCCAAAGACTTCTTTAAGGGCGCGAAGTGCCGATAGGCGCCTTTGCCGGCGACGAAGAGCAGTTCGTTTGTGCGGTTGTCCAACAGACGGATATGACCCGCATTGGCACCTAGCTCGTCGACATTGCGCTGGATGACCCGCTCGCAGATGCCCCTTGGGTCGGCAG
>DASYSA010000098.1:0-12239 GCA_036003885.1 Blastocatellia bacterium
GTCGAAGGAGTGGATCTGAGAGTAGCGACCTTCTTGCTCTTCGGCATGATGAACTGGATTTATAACTGGTATAACCCTCGCAAGGATCTCGATGTCACCGCCCTTTCGCAGAACATTACCAGGATATTTCTGTCGGGATTGCTGGGCGACAGATCCCTTGCCGCCGAGGCGCTTGAGACCGGACGCGAGTCCCATCTTGACCGAACGGTCTCAGTGTGGGAGTGAGTGTCAATTGTCATTAGTCGTTGGTCCGTTGTCCGTTGTTAGGGGACAGTTGGCCATTGACCGAGGTTCAGTTTGCAACACATTGCTCTGGACAAAGGGGCAACTGACCACTGACGACGGACTAATGACAAATGTGGAGACTTTATGACCAGAGAAGCGATGGAGAATCAACTAGTCAACTACACCACCGATAACGGCGTCGCGATCATCGAGTTCAACGACCCGCCAGCAAACACCTATACCTATGAGATGATGCGCGACCTGGATGACGCCATCCTCGAGGCTCGCCTCGACGAAGACGTCCACGTCGTCGTCATTCGCGGCGCCGGCGACAAGTTCTTCTGCGCGGGCGCGAACATCAAGATGCTCAACACTGCGACCTCTCAGTTCCGATATTTCTTTAGCCTCCACGGTAATGAGACGCTGATGCGACTGGAGAACACTGCCAAGCTCGTCATCGCAGCCATTAACGGCCACGCGGTCGGAGGAGGGCTCGAGATCGCTCTCGCGTGCGACATCCGCATAGCCAAGAGAGGTCCGGGCATGCTCGGGTTGCCTGAGATCAATCTCGGGTTGCTGCCGGGTATGGGCGGAACACAGCGCCTGCCAAGAGTGATCGGCAAAGGCAAAGCAATGGAACTGCTGACGACTGGCCGCACGATCTCGGTTGACGAAGCTCAGCAGATCGGGCTCGTGAATCACGTGTTCGAGGAAGAGAACTTCTTCGAAAAGGTCATGGAGTACGCACGGCAGTTCGTTGCGCCCGCGAAGGCCAGCAAGGCCGTGGGCTTGATCAAGCGCGCGGTTCAGACGGGACTCGAAGTGCCTCAGGCGGAAGCCCTCGCCCTTGAACGTGAACTGCTCCAACAACTCTTTGAGAGCGAAGATGCCGAGGAAGGCCTGAAAGCCTACTCCCAGAAACGCCCGGGCCACTTTAAAGGAAGATAGTCAGTTGTCCGTTGTCAGTTGCCCGGACATCGAATCGGACAACGGACAACTGACCACGGACAAGTCACGGAGGAATTATGGCGAAGATGTTCATAGCAGGCGAGTCGGTTGACTCGATAACCGGAGCAACTTATGAAGTGCTCAATCCAGCCAACGGCGACGTTGTCGATACGCTTCCCAAAGGCAATGCCGACGACGCAAAGCGCGCAATCGATGCCGCGGAAGCCGCGTTCGACGAGTGGTCTCATACGTCAGCCGAAGAACGCGCAAAGCTGTTGTTCAAGGCCGCCGAGATCGTCGATGCCGAACGCAAGAGCCTCGCCGAACTACTCTGTCGCGAACAGGGCAAGCCCTTTCAGGAGGCGAGCGGCGAGCTCGAGCACTTCCATCACGGAATCGACTTCTACGCCGGTCTTGCCTCGAAGGTGCGTGGTGCCCATGTCCCGTTGCCGGCCAAAAATGCGTATGGGATGGTCGTGCTCAAACCGCTCGGCGTGTGCGGCGCCATCGTGCCGTGGAATTTCCCAATCACCTTGATGGGCACCAAGGTCGGCCCCGCGCTCGCCGCCGGCAATACCGTTGTAGTAAAGCCGGCCTCGACCACGCCTCTCACGACAATCAGAATTATAGAGCTGATGAATCAAGCCGGACTGCCGAAGGGCGTACTCAATGTCGTCACCGGTCCGGGCGGCATAGTTGGCGAAGAACTACTCAGCAATCCGAAGGTCCGCCGCATCGCCTTCACCGGCGAATCCGCGACCGGCAAACACGTAGCCTCGGTCGCCTGCGGCGACTTCAAACGCGTTACCCTCGAGCTTGGCGGTTCCGACCCGATGATCGTGTGCGAGGATGCAGATATCGCCAAAGCGGTAACCGGCGCCATGGTCGGACGCTTCTGGAACGCGGGCCAGGCGTGTCTCGCGGTCAAGCGACTGTACCTGTTCGATAAAATCTACGATGCGTTTCTCAAGAGCCTGGTTGATAAGGTCTCGCGCTATGAAGTCGGCGACGGAATGACCCGTGCGGAGAAGCCGAAGATTCGCATGGGCCCACTTCACACCGCCGCGCAGCGTGAAGAGATCGAAGCCCAGGTTAAAGACGCAGTCGATCGGGGGGCGAAGGTGCTGATTGGCGGCGCAAGGCCTGAAGGAGCACAGTACGAACGCGGCTTCTTCTATCAGCCGACGATACTCGAAAACGTCCCCGACGATGCGCGAGCGGTCAAAGAAGAGACCTTCGGCCCGTTGTTGCCCGTCTTCCGCGTCAGCAGTCTGGATGAAGCCCTGGAGCGAGCTAACGGTTCGATCTACGGGCTGGGATCTTCGATATGGACCAAGAATCTGGATAACATCGAAAGCGCGATCGATCGGCTTCAGGCGGGGAATGTATGGGTGAACTCACTGCACTACGGCTACGACGAGCTGCCATTCGGCGGAGTCAAGGCAAGCGGATTCGGCCGCGAGCATGGTCCCGAAGCGCTTGATTATTATCTGGAGCCGAAGGGGGTAGTAATAACGAGATGAAAATGATGAAATTGAATGATGAACGTTGATCCCTTTGGCTAGACGTTGGGACTCATCGTTCATCATTTGTGGGTTGGGAGGGTATACTCCTTCGATTGACTTTGACGTTTTGCCTCAGGCGTAAAGGAGCAAGCATATGAGTACGACCACCAGGTGGACTTCAGCAGATCTTGAATCGTTGCCGGATGACGGCACGCGATACGAGATCATCGATGGAGAGCTCTTTATGTCTAAGCAGCCGCATGTCTATCATCAAGACGTCTGCACGAAGGTTTGCATCGAGCTTGGGCTATGGAACAGAAAAGAGAATAGAGGCAAGGTCCTCGGAGCGCCCGGATTGATCTTTGCCGACGACGACGATGTGGTCCCTGATGTTGTCTGGCTCAGCAATGAAACACTCGCGATTGCGCTTGGAGGTGATGGGAAACTCCACTCGGCTCCTGACCTTGCGGTTGAGGTGCTCTCACCCGGCCGCACGAACGAAAGGCGCGATCGCGAGGCCAAGCTCAACCTCTATTCGCGGCGGGGCGTCAGCGAGTATTGGATTCTAAGCTGGCAGAAGCGTCAGATCGAAGTCTATCGTCGTGCAGATGGGCAACTGCGGCTCGAAGCGACCCTCTCGGGGTCCGATACCCTGGAATTCCCGCTTCTGCCAGGCTTTTCATGTACTGTGGCGTCGCTGCTGCCCTGAAGAGTGATCCGTGATGCGTGAAGAGTGATCCATGATGCGTGATCCCTGAACCCACAATTTCAGGATACACGCACTACGATTCAAGCATCACAGGTCACGCATCACGGATCACGCATCACGATTCACGCATCACGGAGTAAACAATGGCTCAAATGTTAATAGGCGGTGACTGGGTCGGCTCACGAAGCGGCGAGACTATTCAGGTCATGAACCCATCGACTGGTGAACCGGTCGACACAGCGCCGCGTGCGACCGCCGAAGACGCCCGTGAAGCAATCGACATCGCATACGAGGCCTTTGCAATCTGGAGCGAGTGGACCCAGGCGAAGCGCGCCGAAGTGCTCAGTCGCACAGTGCAGCTCCTTCGCATCCATGAGAAAGAGCTTGCGAACCTCCTTACGCGCGAACAGGGCAAGCCGATTCGCGAAGCGCTGCTGGAGATACGCCGCTACGCTCACACGCTGGAATACTACGCGGGACTCGGTAAGAACATTAGGGGCGGCTACATCCCGCAGATCGCCGACAATACCTACGGCTTGATCATCAAACGCCCCCTCGGCGTAGTCGGCGCGATCGTCCCCTGGAATTTTCCTGTGTCGCTGATGGGCAACAAGATCGGCCCCGCATTGCTTGCGGGCAATACGATGGTCATCAAACCCGCAGAGACTACGCCGCTGACAGACCTGCGAGTCGTGGCGCTGTTCCTTGAAGCCGGCCTGCCTAAGGGCGTGCTCAACGTCGTCACCGGACGCGGCTCGGTGATCGGCGAGGAGATAGTCTCAAATCCGAAGGTGCGAAAGATCGGATTCACCGGCTCGACCGAAGTAGGTCGTCAGGTGATGACCTCCGCGGCTCAAGGAATCAAGCGAGTGACCCTGGAGCTTGGCGGGTCAGACCCGATGATTGTGTGCGATGACGCCGACATCGACGAAGCGGTCAAGGCGGCCGCTGTCGGGCGTTTCTTCAACTGCGGTCAGGCCTGTCTTGCGATCAAACGCCTGTATCTGTTCAATTCGATCGCCGATGACTTCGTCGAGAAACTCGTTGCGCGTACGAAGAAGCTTCGAGTCGGAGATGGTCTTGCAGAAGGCACGATCGTCGGCCCGATGCACAGCGAGGCTCAGCGCAATGAGGTTGAGGCCCAGGTGCTGGACGCCAGGGAAAGAGGTGCACGTGTGCTGGTCGGAGGCGAGCGATTGAAAGGCCCAGGGTACGACAACGGCTACTTCTACCCGCCGACCCTGCTGGCAGAGGTCCCCGAAGATGCGCGTGTGGCGACGGAAGAAGTGTTCGGGCCCGCGCTTCCAATCTTCCGGGTAGGGAGCCTGGACGAAGCGCTCGAGAAAGCAAATAACTCGATCTTTGGTCTCGGCTCTTCAATCTGGACGAATGACTTGAATCGGGCGACGAGAGCGGCAGAGCGCCTTGAAGCGGGCTACACCTGGATCAACTCGGGTCAGATCATTTATGACGAGCTTCCTTTTGGAGGCTTCAAGCAGAGCGGTCTGGGTAAGGAGCACGGCACCGAGGCGCTCGACTATTACACCGAAACCAAGTCGGTTGTCGTGAGCACGAAGCCGACGTCTGGAATGGACAGTGAAAAGCCCGCCCGTTAAAGCAAGCTAAGGGTCTGTGGTTTTCTTGAAAGGCGCGAGGATAGCAGACGGGACCGCGATCTCAACATGGAATACAAAGCACTGACGTTCGAGCTATCGGATCGCATAGCGACCATTACGCTCAACCGGCCCGAGCGCCTCAACGCCATCAATGAGGATATGCGTGATGACTTCAACCGCCTGTTCACCGAGTTGCAAACGAATGAGCAGATCGGAGTGGTGATAATAACGGGGGCGGGGCGGGCGTTCTCCGCGGGGGGCGACATAGAGTATTTCGAGCGCGACTGGAATACTGCGAAGTTCCGGCTCGAGAATCACCGGCTGACGCAGTTCTTCGATGAGCTCGAGCAGATTGAGAAGCCCGTTCTCGCCGCGATCAACGGCCCGTGCACGGGAGCGGGGCTGCAGATCACACTGTCGTGCGACATTCGAGTTGCGTCGGATCAGGCGAGGTTCGGCTTTCGGGAGAACAACATCGGCTTGATTCCGGGCGCCGGAGGTTGCTCCCGCTTGGTCAAGCTTATCGGCTACGGGAAGGCCAAAGAGCTGATCTTTATGGGCGAGATGATCTCCGCTGAGGAGGCTGAGCGTATCGGCCTGGTCAATCGAGTTGTGTTGCCGCACGAAGAGCTGTTGCCCTATACCCGCAAGATGGCTGAGCACCTGTTGAGCAGAGCGCCCGAAGCTCTGGGACTTGCTAAGCGAATCCTTTGGCACTCAGTTAATAGCGATTTTGCGACCGGGCGAATGATGGAGGCGCTGGCCCAAAGTGTGTTGATCAAGACCAGCGATCACAAGGAAGGCATCAGCGCATTCCGGGATAAGCGCAAGCCTGAGTTTAAAGGGGAGTAGGTGCCAGGTGTCAGGTGTGAGGTACCAGGTGTCAGGTGCCAGGTGTGAGGTGTGTGAGGTGTCAGGTTCCAGATTCAATGTGCCAGATTCCATCGATACCTGATTCCCAAAAACCTGGCACCTCACACCTGGAACCTGACACCTCACACACCTCACACCAGGCACCTCACACCTGACACCTGCCTATGGAGGAGACAGTGGCATTAGAAAACGTACTGATCGAAAAGCGAGGCCGGATAGCAATCGTCACGATCAACCGGCCTGACAAGTTGAACGCGCTGAACATCGCAACTCGCAGTGACATCCTTGCTGCGTTCGACCAGCTTGCCGGCGACGATGAGGTCCGAGTCGTGGTGATCACCGGCGCGGGCGAAAAGGCGTTCATCGCGGGAGCAGACATCAGCGAGTTCGCGGGCAAGACCGCGGTCCAGCAACGCGCGGTGATGAAAGGGCGCAGGGCCTTCGACGCCGTGGAAGACTTTCCGAAGCCGGTCATCGCGATGATAAACGGCTTCGCATTGGGCGGAGGCTGCGAGCTGGCGATGGCTTGCGACATCCGAATCGCCTCCACGAAGGCGAAGCTCGGCCAGCCCGAGATCAAACTCGGTATTATTCCGGGAGGCGGCGGCACTCAGCGAATGGCCCGGCTGATCGGAGAAGGCAAGACGATGGAGCTCTGCCTGACGGGCGATATGATCACCGCTGAGGAGGCTGCGAGGCTGGGGCTTGTGAACTACGCGGTCGCGCCCGAAGAGCTTGAAGCGAAGACCATGGAGATCGCGAACAAGATGGCCGACATGAGCCCGGTCGCCCTCGCGATGGCCAAGCAATCGGTGAAGAACGCGGCGCGATTGACGTTGCCGGCGGGCCTTGAAGCCGAGGTAGATCTGTTCTCGCTATGTTTCTCAAGCGAAGATAAGGAAGAAGGTGTCAAGGCTTTCCTCGAGAAGCGGAAGCCCGAGTTCAAGGGGAGGTAGCAAGGGATGGTTCGTGAACGACTGTCTTATTAACACCTCATCTATGAAGTGAGGTGTTAATGAGACCGGTGCTCCCCTATTTTGAAGTTCTCCTAACCTGGGCCAATTATGACCCAACCAGCGCCGTTCTCTGAGCAAGCAATCTCACTGTGCCGGCTGCTCTGCCTTCTGCTCCTCGGCCTTCTTCTTCAAATCGCCCTTCAAGTGGTCGTCGTACCACTTCAAGATTCGCTTGTGATAGTCCTCGACTTCAGCCGCGGCAGTCGTCGGCATCCCGTGGCCGCCGTTCGTGTAACTCACCCATTCGACCTCTTTGTTCAGCCGTCGCAATGCGTAATACATCTCCATCGCCTGGCGCGGCGGGACATTGTGGTCCTGCTCGCCGGTCATTAGTAACAAGGGAGTCTTGATGCGGTCTGCAAACATGATCGCCGACTGTTGAATGTACTTCTGAGGCTGCTGCCAGAGCGTCGCACCTATCCTGTCCTGACTCTTCTCGGGCGCGTGAATATTGCGCACCCCGAGCCGCGGACTGTCGGTGTAAAAGCTGATCATATTCACTTTCCCCGAGATGTTGATCGCCGCTCTGAACCGATTCGTCTGGGTGATCAGAAGATTTGTAGCGTATCCGCCGTAGCTGGTGCCCTGGACGCCCAATCGCTCGGGGTCCGCGATACCCATCTCGATCAGCTTGTTGGCCGCAGAGGTCACGCCTTTCATCCACGCCTCGCCCGGAAAGCCGATCTCGAGATTCACTGACGGCTGCATAACCGCGTAGCCATTCGAGGTCAAGATGTTGATCGTTCCATTGAAGTTGTCGTCGAAAAACTGCTCGTAGATGTTGAACACGGTCGGGTACTTTTTGCCGGCCTCGTAGTCCACCGGATAATAGAGAACGCCGTACATCTTGTTGCCGTCGGTGTCGAGATAGGAGATCAACTCCGTTTTGCTGAGCCGCTTCGCTTTCAACTGCGGGTTGGCATCGGTCAGGCGACGGACGTTCTTCAGGTCCGCGTCGGCGACGAAGAGGTCGCCCGTACGGTTGCCCTCTGCCGACGCGAAAACGAACGTGCGGCCATCCTTCGAGAGTCGAAGGCCGAAATAGAGGTGTGAATCCTTCACAAGGTCTTCGAGCTTTTTGGTCTTCACATTGTAGCGAACCAGTCCTCGTTCCCACTTAGTGCGCGAGCCATAGGTCATATAGATATTCTCTGCGTCCGGGCTCCACTCGATGACCTGATAGCGCGGTCCTTCTTTGTCTTCTTCCGACGTTTTCACGAACATCTCCTTCGTTCCTGAGGCCGTGTCGATGAGCCAGATCCCCTCCTTGTTGGACGCAACCAACCAGTCGCCTTTCGTGCTGAGCCGAACGGCGTTGAAGCGCTCCTTCTCTTTCTTCTCCTTGTCGGCGTCTTTGGCAGAGTCCTCTTTCGGCTTGTCTTCAGCTTTCTCCTTGTCCTCCTGAGACGGCTTTTTCCCGATCAATTGGCGGGGTTCTTTGTCATCAATTCCAGCAAAGAAGATATTGCCCTCCTTCGAATAAGCGTAGCGGCGTCCGTCCCGCGACCAGATTAGGTTGATGCCTTTCGTCGACTTGATAATTGTGCGAGGCGGCCCGCCGGCGGTTGGAATGATCTGAACCTGATTATCGCTCCCGCCGATCACGTCATAGTCCGTCTTCTTTGTTATGTCCTCCTGATAACTGATGAATAAGCCATCTTCGGCGAGGTCGTAAGATCGCAGTTTCATGTCTGGTAGAATCTCGCGCATCTGACCGGTCTTGATCTCATAGGACACCAGCGACCGGGTGAGAGACATCCGGCGAAGATCTTCCCAAGCGAGGAAGGACTCTTTGGTCGAGTGAACTACCACCGGACCCTTTGTTTCGTAGTCGAAGCGCTCACGAGCTTTGATGAGCCAATCGTTGGTCCGGAGCGAGAGGATGAGCTGCGATCCATCGGGTGACCACTGGAAGTCCGTATTGTCGGCCACGTGCTTCCCTTTGGGAATATCAACCTGCCGCAGTTTACCGGTTGCTCGTTCCCAAATCATCGGCGTAAAGGTCTCTCCTTTGAGAACAAGCATCGCCAGATGACTTGCCCCCGGCGACCACCTGAGACTGCGCGCTTGTTGTTTCGGCGAGCCGGCAAACACGCTCTGGGCCTTTGCGGTTTGAGTTTCGATTACCCAGACGTCGTTGAAGGAGGGAGCAACATACGTTGGATCCCCAAATCGGTGATTGTCGATGCCGAGCCGATCTCGGAGTGATGACGAAGTGGCGGCGAGCCAGCGGCCATCGTCACTCAGATCCCCGGGGTTGAAATTGACAACGTCGAGGAGGTCAGCGACTGTGAACCGGGATTCCGCGGTGCCGGATGCTTGATACGCTCGCGCAACCGGTGAGATGGCGGTGGCCAGTAATGCTAAGGCGAGTAGCGGCGACAGGAGCGATCTGCGAAGAGCTATAGCCGGCATGGTTGTAACCTCGATGAGAGATTCAGGATGGAGTGGCTAATCTACTCTGAGGGCTGATGTACAGTCAAATAGGTGTCAGGTGTCAGGTGTCAGGTGTCAGGTCCCGGGTCCTTGCGCGAGGTGCCAAGAGTGCAAGGGGTCTAACTGACTGACAGCGGGCGCATGGTCCCTGAGACCTCACACCTCACACCTGACTGGCACCTCACACCTGACACCTGGAACCTGACACCTTTCTCGGGTATATTGTCGGGCGCACCAACCCAACCCACATCAGGAGCGACCTCATGATTCCACGCCGCCTTTTGCTTGCTCTCGCCTTGATCGTCTCGAGCGTGAGTCTTTGCTACGCCAGACCCGGCGCCGACCGCATACAATCCCCGGAACAGTTCCTGGGCTTTCGAGTCGGCGAGGACAGGAAGCTCGCTCGATGGGACAAGATCGTCGAGTATATGCGATTGGTGGCCGGCGCTTCGGACCGTGTGCGGTTCCGCGAGCTTGGCAAGACGACCAACGACAACCCGTTCATACTTCTCGAGATCAGTTCGCCCGACACGCTGAAGGATCTGGACCGGTTCAAGCAACTTGAACGCAAGCTCTATTTTCAAGGCGGCGCACCCACTGAGGCCGAACGCGGCGAAATACTCCGCTCCGGCAAATCGGTAGTGCTGGTCACCTGCAACATTCATTCGACCGAGATCGGCGCTTCGCAGATGGTCCTGGATCTCGTCCATCGATTGGCGACTGAGGATTCTCCGCTTATCAAGAAGATCCTGGATAACGTGATCTTTCTCCTCGTGCCAAGTCTCAATCCGGATGGACAGATCATGGTGACCGATTGGTACAACAAGAACGTCGGCACCGAGTTCGAAGCGAGTCCGCTGCCCTGGCTCTATCATCCTTACATCGGGCACGACAACAACCGCGACATGTACATGTTCACGCAGAAGGAGAGCCGATTGACGGCGCAGTTGCTATGGCACGATTGGTTTCCATCGGTGTGGCTGGACGAGCATCAGATGGGAAGTCAGGGCGCTCGCATCTTCGTGATGCCGGCGACGGATCCGATCAATCCGAACGTGCATCCGCTGATCTATCGTTGGAACGGGATATTCGGGCAATCGCAGGCGGCCGCGCTTGAAGCCGCGGGCAAGGAAGGGATCATCTACAATTCCACCTACACGAACTTCTGGCAGGGAGCGATGGCCTGGAGCGGCTGGTGGCACAACCAGGTTGGGTTGCTTACCGAAGTAGCCAGCGCGCGCATAGCCTCACCCCTCGAGCAGCGCAAAGCGCAACCCGGCCGCGCCCCGGAGCCTTCGTCGCCGGAAGAGCTTCAGGCGCAGGCGCGTCGACAGATGGAGAATCCTAACGAGCCTCTTCCGCCTCCTCGCGATGTGACCCCGCGAACGGAGTATCCGCGCCCATGGCTTGGAGGGCGTTGGACTCTGCGCGACATCGTCGATTATGAGTTGATAGCGACGATGACTCTGTTAGAGACCGCAGCCGAGCAGCGCGGGCAACTCCTGAAGCAGATCTATGCGGTCAATCTCGCAACGGTTGAAGGGGGGAAGAAGGGAGACCCTTCGGCAATCATCATTCAGCAAGACAAGCAACACGATTCTTTTGGAGCGGCGAACCTGGTCGAAAGACTTCAGATGGGAGGCGTCGATGTGTACCGGGCGGGGTCTGACTTTGAGGCGGATGAGAAGAAATATGCGGCCGGAAGCTTTGTGATCCCGATGAATCAGGTCTTCGCCAGGTACGCGAAAGATCTTCTCGAGAAGCAGTCATATCCTGAAGTTCGCCGTGGCCCAAATTCGCCGCCCGAGCCGCCGTATGATGTGACCGCGTGGTCGCTGGGAATGCAGATGGGGGTTGAGACGGTCTTCGTCAAGAACGCCATCCCGACGTCTGCGAAACTCCAACGCCTGGTGGAGGCGCCGAAGTCGAGTCTGACGGTAACCCAATGGGCCGGCAGTTATGAGGTGGCCTACCGTGGGGCTTCGGCCGCATCGATTGTCAACAGGGTGCTGAAGGATGGTTCCGGAGTGGCGTTGATTCGCAGACAAATGAACGGACCCGGCTGGCCAGTCATCAGTGTGGAGGGCACGAAGGAGCGGCTCGAGCGCGCGGCTGGCGATTTCAAACTCGAGTTCAGCGAGGCTAAACTGAAGCCCACTCGCGAGGATGGGGGCCCCAGGAAGGACGGTTCTGCGAAACGAACTGACCCCTCGAATGTTTTCATAGTATTGCATCGCCCGCCGAGGATTGGCCTCTATCAATCCTGGACCGCAAACATGGATGAGGGCTGGACCCGTTGGGTGCTCGAGCAATACGAGTTCCCATACACCACGCTGCACAATGCGGAGATCAGAGCGGGCAAGCTGCGCGAGAAGTTCGATGCGATCCTGCTTCCCGATCAGCAGCCGCGCGACACTCTCACCGGCAATGACTTCAAGACAATTCGGCCTGAGTATCGCGGCGGCATTGGCGAAGAGGGCCTCGAAGCGCTGAAATCCTTCGTGCGCGATGGCGGGACGCTGATTGCAATGGGCTCGAGCTGCGACCTCGCGATAGATAAGTTCCCGATTCCGGTGCGCGACCTCAAGCGCGGTCTCACTCGAGACCAGCACTTCGCGCCCGGCACAATCGTGCGCATTCAGGTAGACACTGCACATAAGCTCGGGTCAGGGATGCCGGCCGAGACTTATGGCTTCTACAACAACAGCCCGTTCTTTGCTTTGGTGGAGGGCTTCTCTTCTCAGCGAGCTTCAGTCGTTGCGAGGTACCCCAACTCAGATGTGGTTGCTTCTGGTTGGTTGAAGGGCGAGGAGTTGATGGCCGGTCGCGCGGCAGTTGTCGAGATCGAGATGAATCCGGGGCGCATCGTGCTTTTTGGGCTTCGACCACAGCACCGGGCGCAAACCCAGGC
>DASYSA010000099.1:0-5451 GCA_036003885.1 Blastocatellia bacterium
GGAACCACTGCTGTCCCGCCCGTCGGCGGTCGAATGTCAGGTCCATTCCCTATCACAAACACCCGGAAGTTATTTACTCCTGCAGCCACAACGAGTCCAGCCCGAGCCACGTCGGCAAACCCATTCGCTACTGGAAAGATACCCCCAATTCCCGCTGCCGGCGCCGTACACGTGTCGAACGCCCCGGAACAATCCGCGAAGCTGATTATCATCGACGGTGTCGCTCCCAATGCAGATGGGTTTGCGAATAGACCCTCGGTAGCCTGCGTCGCCGCATCATCCGTAGCAACTGCCGACCGCGACACCGCCGCGTACAACACGTTGCACGACCCAGCGGCCAATGCCACGATGTTCCCAAACGTCGTTGCCGTCCCTGAATAATTCGTGAACCTGTTCACCTGTGAAGGCGGTCCCGACGCGTCCCCGTAGGTCCCGTTTGGTGAGGGGAATCCCGTAGCCGTCGACGGGTTCAACGTCGTTATGGTGATGAATCCGTTGGTCGCCGCTGACCGGTCCTGATTGGTGCCAATATCGGTCACCTTAACGATATTGGCTCCCGTGAACTGGACCAGGTCGACCTGCTGGAAGTAAATACTCCCATCGTCATCGACCGCGCACCCGGCGATGTTCGAGAACACCGAGAACGCCACGCCAAACGCCGCCCCTACTGTTACCGGAAAGCCCGCTGGAGCTATCGTGCCCGGTGCAGCCGGTGCGCCGCTGATCAGGTCCGCTACCGGAAATGCCAGCAGGGCACTTCGTACCGGCGTGTTGTTTGGCGGTGCAAGACGTAGCCCGCTCTCGGAGTCTGTGTAGGTCACATACAGGATTTCACCGGTCTGGCCGACGAATGGTGTATAGGCCCCGTTCACATTGGGAAACGAGGTCAGATCCGCGACCGGGTTTACAGCCAACCCCGTAATCGTTATTTGATCATCGCTGTTCACCGTACCAAATGCATTGAGCTGCGTCGGGATGTTGATCTGCGCGATGGTATCCGCGCTCCCGTTACCGTCCGTATCAGCTCCAATCCATACGTTGCCGACCGAATCGCCATAATAGAAGATGTTCTCCAGGAATCCGTTGGCTATCGTATGCTCCGATATCGCCGTCCTGGTCAGCGTGAAGTCGATGTCCGGCTCAGTTGGCGAGAAGTCGTCTACCTTCGCAGAGCGATCAACCACGCAGTCCTCTCGACCATCCCAGTCCGCAAGCAGCGTCACCTCTGAAAACTGGTTGTCGCGACCGCCTATGTTGGTCATAAGCGCTGCCGAAAGCGCGCTCCTCGCATTGAGGATGGTAGGCTCACCCGATTGAGGCGCAATCCCACCCCCAACCTTGTGTCTCTTGACCGCCTCGGCGATCCTTCCGCTTATGTCTGTCTTCGCGCGGGGTAACCCCAACGCTTCTTTTGCCTGGGGCGAAACCAGCCCTAACATTTCCGCGTCCGCGGATCTCACAGGGAGCACACTCCGCTGTCCCGAGGCTGGCTCCTGGCAGGTCGCCGCCGAAGTGCCTGGAACCGCCGCCGGCTTTGCCGCAACGGTCGGCGCGGTGGACTTATCTGCCGCGCGTGCCCATAAGCCCACGATTGGCACCGCTAGCGCCGCAATCGCCACCGCCAGCACCGCCATCAGCATCGCTCTCCTGGTTCTGATAGTTTTCATCGCATCCCTCTCCAAGAACGACTTGCCATCTTTAAGCCCCGATGCCCGCATCTGACGCCTTCGGGCGATATCTCAAGCAATCTGGCAATATCGAGGTCGCCCTCGCCCGGTCGCGAAATGCGGAGAAAACAATCCGCTCGGCAATAGTCGGTCGGGCGCCCCAAGCTTGGCTAACAGTTTGACTGCCAGCCATAGGTTGTTCGCACAGAAAGCAATGTCGTCTCGCCTTAAGGCACACATTTGACTGCTAGAGGAGGCTCCTCAGGACATACCTGAGAAACTCAAGCGAGGCTTGTCGATAGAAGCCGGATGGTTCGTCGCCGCCGATGCTGGCGGCACAGTTACACGTACAACCCTGACATCATAACCGGAGGTGCATGGGCACGCAACTCAAGTTGGCAGATTCTTGAAACCTTGTCCCAGTCCGAGGGACCGAACGAGGGATATCCTCGCACACCACCTTCCCGCACGTGACCACGATGCCCGCGTGTATTTGACAAGGCGAAGGAAGGCAGTCTTATTCATGAATCACACCACATCGCGCAGAGGCGGGTCTTTCACACGCATGACTCTCTGTGTAGAATGAGATATTGCCACAGTACGTGGCATTGACCGGGCAAGGCGGCGGGTGTTTCACCTTTTGGACCTCTGCCCGGTTCTGGGAGATCGGCATTAGTTGCATTGGAGGTGTCTGATGATGGCTGGGGCTCCACGTTGGCTACTAGGATTGGTTCTGATGTTGATCGAAGTCTGCTCAATCTCTGTGTCAGCCGCTCGAGGCCAGTCCGGATCGGACGTCGGGGTTTCAGATGAGGAGTATGAGATCTATGCGGCAGCAATCAAGCAGTATTACGTCAGGCCCGATACAAAACTATTGGTAATCGAGGATCGCACATTCCGCTACGACTTCGGCGACAGCGAAGAACCGTGGAAAGACAAGTACAAGGGCCTGACCATAGATCGATCAACCGTCGAGGACTATGAAGCCAGGAACGTCAGGCCATCCCTGCTAAGCAAGACATCATTCAAGCTACCAGTCAAATTCAACCTCATATCAGACCTCGATCTGAAGGCGATCTTCCATGGCACCTGGGGGGAGTTGGAGTGGATCGCTTACTACAGGAGATTTTCTGATTCCAGCGGCTTCATCATGCTTTCCAGGATCGGCTTCAACACTGAGCGCACGCAGGCTCTGCTCTACCTTGGAAGCCGATGCGGCCCGGGATGCGGCGACATCCACTTTCTGCTTCTGGAAAAGACTAACGGGACCTGGACGACAAAGAAAGAGCTGAAGAAGAGGAACATGGGTTGAGCTTCGCCCGTCGACGAAAAGGAGCTGAGAACCCGATGCGTTTCACAAAATCGCGGTCAAACGAGGACGGGGGCGCAGTCGATCTCAGCCGTCGCTCCTTTTTGAAGCAGTCATCGCTGTTGGTCGTGGCCGCAAGCGTGGGCGGCAGGATCGCCATGCTCCCTGGTATCAGCGGCGGCGCGGACTTCGTGCCATGGCAGACCGGATCCCGCCCGCGTACACCGGCCTTTCCCAAAGGCGCCGTCATCCGCTCTTTGCTCAAGGACGTACCTCCGGCGGCCCTCTCGTCGGGGGCAGTGCTGTTCCATGAGCACCTATCGCTTCACTACCCATTGACCAACGCTCTCGCCGCGAAGCAGGGTGTGCCACCCCCGACAAACTTCTCCGACGACGTCGATCTGATGATCGCGGAGACGCGGGCCGCCGGCGTAGATGGCGTGAGCTGCATCGTCGACGGCGGGCACCCGGATATGGACCGCAGCCTCGCCGCCTTGAAGCGCATTGCCGCCGCGTCGGGTGTTCACATCGTCGCGAGCGGCGGCTATTACATGCAGCGTAATTACCCTCCGGAGATCGCGGCGAAGAGCGCCGACCAGATTGCCGATGATCTCGTCCGCGAAGCTGGGACCGAGCGACTGGGTGCATTCGGCGAGATCGGGCAGCAGGATGGCGAACTCACCGCCGACGAGCGCAAGGTGTTCACCGCAGTCGGCAAGGCACACGTAAGAACGGGGCTGCCAATCTTCACACACAATGCCTATACCGGCACGCGTGTAGTTAACCCTCCGGTGCCGCGGGAGGCCGCGTTGCGCCAGTTGGAGGTGCTCGAGGCGGCTGGAGCCAAACCTCAGAAGATCGCGATCGGGCATGTCTGCTGCCTCGACGACCCGACGGCTGAGGTGGCTAAGCAAGTGGCCAGGCGCGGCGCATTCGTCGGCTTCGATCGGGTTACGATTCAGATACTCCCTGACAGCAAGCGAGTGAAAATGATCCTGGCCCTGCTTGACGCAGGGTACGCCGAGAACCTGCTGCTATCTTCAGATTTCTCGTCACCTCGGGCCTTGAAGAAGAATGGTGGCGCCGGGTTGGCTCAGACGGTGACGGTTTTCGGGAAATTGTTATTGGAGGCCGGCGTGAAGCAGGAGACACTGCACTCGATTCTGGTGGATAATCCCCGCCGGTTCCTGGGGTTTGTACCGAGGAGATAGCTCGCTCATAGAGGCACCAATCAATTCTTCAAGAGCATCTCGCCGTTCTTCCGGGTGCGTCGCAGGGACGAAAACAGGCCGGGTTGAAGTCTTCGCGGCGCTGCCGCCATGGTTTAAGCGAACGCCTGATGTAACCCTGGCAAGATCTGCGAGCGGATTAATCAGGACTGAAGCACCATCTGTACTCTATCCAGGAACTCCACGTTTGAGAAAGGTTTGGCAAGCGTACAATTGGCACCAAGTTTCTTGGCGAAATCCAAATAACAATCTGAATTGATTCGACCTCCGCCAGACATCGCGATGATTTTGATATCCGGAAAACGTCGGCGGAACTCAATGATCGTATCCAGCCCCTCCTTCTCAGGCATTATCAGGTCGGTGATCATCAGGTCAGATGGATTGCTCCTTTGGAACTCAAGCGCTTCTTTTCCGTTGCGAGCCTCCAGCACTTCATGTCCTGCGCGGCTCAAAACAATTTTAAGCATTGATCGGAGTTGCTCATCGTCGTCGACAAGTAAAATACTGGGCATATTCTATGCCTTCCTTTCGTTGGCAAGCGTTCGATGTACGGCGTCCCCGATGGCCTGGGCAGTGGTTGGTTTCATCAGTAGCTCTCGGATCCCAATAGACGTCGCCATCTCCGAGTTAATCGTGCTGCTGTAACCTGTTACTATGATCACCGGCAGGTCGGGACGGGCTTTTAGCATATACTTCGCCAGATCGGCGCCATTCAAACGGGGCATGGTGTAATCGGTGACTACCAGATCAAACTGGTCGGGACAGTTCTGAAAAGCCTCCAGGGCCTCAATGCTGCTGGTATGCGCTGTCACGTTATAGCCGAGCCGTTCAAGCCGTTCTTTGCCCAGGAGCGCAAGAGGCTCTTCGTCGTCAACAAACAGCACTCGCTGCCCGTGCCCATTTGGAATCGGTATGGGGGAAATGAATGGCTGGCGCGCCGTGGTTTCGTGAACTGGGAAATAGATGTTGAACGTCGTTCCATTGCCCGGCTCGCTGTAAACTGAGATCGCACCATCGTGGTCCTTCACAATGCCATAGACCAGTGCCAATCCGAGGCCCGTTCCCTGGCCCGGCTCTTTGGTGGTGAAGAAGGGCTCAAATATGCGCTCCTGAGTGTAGGAATCCATTCCGCAGCCAGTGTCACTCAAAATCAACCGCAGATAGTTGCCTTCCCTCAAATTGGCGTTTGTCTGAGCAAAATCCGCGTCAACCTGCAGAGTCTCTAATTTCACTTCGAGTGTACCAC
>DASYSA010000100.1:0-7709 GCA_036003885.1 Blastocatellia bacterium
AGGAGGAGCGCGAGGCGTTCGATACCTTTTTTCTGTCGACTCCAGAGCGAATGGAAATGCTTTCCTTCGCTCAGACGCTTCGTGACTATGCAGAGAAAACCGGACCAGTCCAGACACGGTCCACGGCAGAGGCGGGCCACCCTTCGAGCAAAGGGTTTTGGCGCGGACACCAACGTCTTGTTTGGATTACAGCAATCGCGGCAATGCTGGTGACCGTTGCGGGAGGGTCATTGCTTCTTAGAAAGGAGTGGCAAAAACGACGCGATGCGGCTGCGCTCCAGGGTGAGCTGGCCGCGCTAAATCCACCAGGGGATCCACGCCCAGAGGTAGCTACTACTCTCGGACCCTTGCAACCAGGTCTTGTTCGGGGAAACGGCAGCTCACAGGGCTACGCGATTCCTGCCAACGCCGACGCCGTGCAACTCATCTTTGGCGTCCCGCCCGATGACACTGCCGCTTATCAAGTCAGAAAAGAAACCGACGAAGGAATCACGCTCTTCTCATTGCCGCATCTTAAGCCGACTTACGCGAACGGAGAGAAGCAGGTACTTGTTAGTTTGCCCGGCCGAATTCTTCAACCCGGCAATCATTATTTTCGAGTCAGTGTCGAGTCTGACTCTGGTGAACTGAAAGATGTAGGCGTGTACTATCTCAAAGTCGTCCGCTAGCGGACCGCATTTCTAGTCCTTCGAGTTGTGACATTTTCAGACACCTATTTCTAAGGACTCTTTTGCTATGGGCCTGACCGGGAATGATGGCGTGGTCGGCGTCGCCTTGTTTCTCGGAGGTGACACAACGCCCAAACAGGCAGTTGTCCAAATCGCTGGCCGAGCTTTCAGGATGAACGCGAGACTTCTCCAGGAGGAGTTCGCACGGGGAGGCCCTTTCAACACTTGATGCTGCTCTATACCCAGGCGCTAATCACCCAGATCTCACAGACGGCCGTGTGCAACCGCCTCCACTCAATTGAGAAACGGCTTTGCCGCTGGCTCCTTTTAAGCCATGACCGCGTCAATTCAGATGAGTTGTTGATGACCCAGGCGTTCATCTCAAATATGTTAGGAGGCCGCCGGGAGAGCGTCACCGTGGCCACAGGGCGCCTGCAAGACACGGATTGATCCACTATGCTCGCGGTCACATTACAATACTTGACCGAAAAGGCCTAGAAGGGACACCATCGCAATGCGTGCAGGTCACAGTTACCTCTTGCTCGACCATGGCTTTTCTCACCGACGGGACTCTTGAGATTAGATCTCTCATTGTTGACGCGAGTTGTCCACCAAACAGGTAGATCGCCCGTACTGGCCCGCCATAAATCATGGACGAAACCCCGCGTTGCTTCTTTGCACGAATTCGAGGTTGTTGATCCCTGTGGTGGTAGGAACTGCGGGCCTGGCCGGCGTAGCCGGCGATACCCTGGCTCAAGGTGCTCGCCCAATCCCTGGCTCTTGAGTTGAGATCGCAGAAGGTGTTACTAATTGCTACCGAGTCGCGGGCATTGATGACTAAGGCTGCACTGGGTACATGTTGTCGGAATCATTCTTGTTGGCTCTTCGTGTAGCGGCACCGGTGCTCGCATACCACGTTCGAGGAGTCGGACAAGCTGCCAGCTTGTCGAAGATCGATAACTGAGCGTCGCCGGGCGGCTCGGTCTTATCGGGTAGGTGAGTCAAAGTGTCAGTGCGCATCGAGCTTCAAAGAAGATTCGGCACAAAACCACATCAAGGCTCCGAATCGTAGTAAGCTAGGTCTGGAAACAATCCCAATGGAATCGACTAACAAGGGGAAACAATGATCAACAGGTTTGAAGGGAAGGTTGCTCTCGTCACTGGTGCCAACTCAGGTATCGGGCAGGCTTCAGCGCTCGCATTCGCCCGGGAGGGCGCCAGCGTAGTGCTCGCCGCTCGCCGCCTCGAACAGGGCGAGGAAACCGTTCGATTGATCGAAAAGACCCGCGGCACCGCCACCTTTATTAAGACCGATGTCTCGAACTCCGCCGAAGTCGAAGCTCTAATTCGTGCAACCGTCGAAACCTACGGGCGGCTCGATTTCGCCCTCAATAACGCCGGGACATCGGGGAATCTAGCTCCCGCGGCAGAGATGAGCGAAGAAGAGTGGGATTCGGTGATCGGCACTAATCTCAAGGGCGTATGGCTGTGCCTGAAGCAGGAGATCGCAGTGATGACCCGGCAGGGTGGCGGCTCAATCGTCAACATGTCCTCTGTGCTCGGTCTGCTTGGGACTTCACTTGGTGCATCGGCCTATGTTGCAAGCAAGCACGCGATCATCGGCCTCACGAAAGCTGCCGCACTTGAGTACGCCGGGCAAGGGATCCGAATCAATGCCATTTGTCCCGGCTACATAAAGACCGCGTTGATCGAACCGGCTACAAACAATCCGGACGTCAAATCCCAACTGATCGCCGCTCATCCGATTGGACGTCTCGGCAATCCAGAAGAGGTTGCGGAAGCCGTCGTATGGCTGTGCTCCGACGCGGCTTCGTTCGTCACCGGACATTCACTCGTTGTCGACGGGGGCTACACAGCGCAGTAAAGTCGGGTGTGATCAGAAGTCATGACTGATTCTGAGACTCCTGCCACGATCAACACACCTGCGGCACCGGGGTCAGCGGCGAAGTCCGCAGGATTCGATAGTGACCCAACGCATCTGACAGCGGAGACAGCTCTGAGTCCTGGCCCGCTGTTCCAACCGAGGAATCCAAACCTGAGCGGTCTTCCAGCATGTTGACTGGAAAATTGTTGAACTTCGCGCGCCCGGCCGTTTGGGCAACACGCAAGGCTTTCAGTGTAGGCATCATCTCAACGCAGAGCACGCTCAGCGGTGAGTCCGCAGGCAGCCCCAGGTTCCTCAACGCCGCCAGAATTTCGTCCGTAGTCCATCGCACCGCGGCTCGCGCCGGTGAATCATCATTCTCGAATCCCAGCAAGCTCAACCCTGCCGCGATGTCGAGTCGTCCCTGAAGGCGACGCCTCAACGTCAGCTTCCGATCGTCCAGCAGAATGTTTCGAGAGTCCTTTCCATCGGCCTGCTTCACCTGCGCGTAGAGAAGCGCCCACAACTCCGTACGAGGCGGATCGTGAGTGATGTTCTTCCCGTTCAGTACCGCCATGGCATAGGGAGCTTCTACGACGAGGTCCGCCGGTGTACGGTCGCAAGTGCAGAACAATGCCGGCGCGGGGTGTTGTACGCCCGTCGTTCGCAGCGGCCGGCCCCACCGGCCCTGAGCGGTGCACCATACTCGTGAGTGTCCGACTCGCAATTCATAAGTGAAGAACCCGAACAGTTCCGGACTGTCGCTGTTCAAGCCTGGCGGTAGCGGCACCAGGTAATGTACTTTGCTGTTCCCAGCCTGCTCCAGACGCACCATCGCCCCAAGCCCCGCATGGTCGTCCGTCGCTCCGGTCGGGATCACTCGTATCAGCTCGGGATCGATCGCAAGTGGCGACTCCTCCGGCGGGGTAGCTGTTTCGAGCCGATTGTCCGAGAGCATCGGATCGGTCGCATAGCCCAGGAAGCGAACGAAGTACTCGTCGTGCGGATCGCGGATGGGTTCCTCGAACTCCAGCCAGAGATACTTTCTGCGGGCCTCGGTCGACGAGTAGTCGTCACTGCGCTCGTACTTCGATAGGGCCAACCCTGCCGAGACGATTCGCGGCACCTGTGCCGGCGTGGTCGTCACCGGCAGATCCACGTGCAATTGAAACGACTCCGGTTCATCCTCTTGCGCGGGCGGCGTCTTGAACTGCGGACGCACGTCGTAGTCGACCTCGATGACGTCCGGGAACCGTGTCTCCGTCGGACTCCCAACCTGTATCAGCTCCGACTTCGGCTCCACCGCATCGAGATAGATCAACGTCGTGTGACGGCGCTGCGGGTTCTGCAATGCCTGTATAGGCGCCGTAGGAACTATTTCCCAATCGCCGATCGGCTTGCCGCCGTTATCGTCGACCTCGGCGTCGTTTTGAAAGTGCATCTTTCGGAAGACTTCGAAACTGACCGGATTGATGTTGTCCCAGGTCCAATCGCGGCCGAGGTCGAACGTCAGGGCCACGATCCAGTGATTCATCAGGTCTTCCTTCGCCGCGAATGTCAGCGATGAATGATCCGGCGCCAGCGAATGCCGAATTCGTCGAGAGCAGCCGAATACAACTCGCTCGCCTTTTCGGCCAACCAGTGTCAGCTTGTGGTGATCGACATCGAGCTCACTCGCGAGCCTTTCGATGATTGCGGGACTGTTTTCAAGCGTTCGCTGCAAGAGGAGGGTATGCAGTTTCCCATCCCAGCCCGGCGCGGGATCCGGCTGCAGATAGATGCCGCGAACCTTGCTGGACGCTAGCAGCTTGCGTTCATCCTTCGACTCATGCCGAATCTTGATCTGAAGCGGCTTGCCTATGTTCGCGCCTTTCGCGAAATAGGCCTCATCGTCGTTCGCAACAGCGCGAATCGTCAATCGAATGTCGCGGGCGGTCGGCAGCGGCAGCGCATCCGCGGCATCGATCGCCGCCTGTGAGAACCCGCCTCCTAAATCGGCAGGATTGCCAAAGTTCAAAACCGCGATATCGGGGAACTCGAGAGGAATCTCGCACGCGTTGTCGAACTGCAGCGGGAAGTCGCGATGCGTAGTGTAGTAGTGTATGTAAGGTTCGCGCCCCGACAGCGAGTTCAGATTATCCATTCGCAGCGTTCTCACCTCTACGTCGATCCGCACTCGCGTCGCATCCGGATCGGGAATCCCGAAGCTGCCCTTACCCACTGCCGCATCAGACGCAGCCTGAAGAAGGGGCATCGGGTCCGCATACTTTCCTGTGAACACTACCGACGGGTAGCCGAGGCGCGGGCGGTTGATGCGCAGAGTGTTCGCGGCGAACAGCGCATTATCTGTCGGCAGATCCTCGATCAATACGGTTCCAGGCGCAACATGCCGGCGGAATGAAATCGTTGTGAATGATGGCCTCTTGTCCGGCACGGGAGGCAGATCGCCTGTCGGTCCTCCACCGGTCGGATCCATCAGCCGAACCCGGAAATCGTATGTCTCGCCGTATCTCAGCGGAATCTCGTCGAGACCAACTGCGTTGTACTGCCGGCCCAGGTTCGCCGCCTTGATCTGGTCCTGCTCGGTCTTGAAGAGGTTGGCCGCATCTTCGTCGGGAAGGACCAGTGAGTTGCCGTTCCACTGGCAGAAGTAGGCCGGCAACCAGAACTGGCTGGTGTCCTGATAGCCGTCGAGTTGCATCGGATGCACTTCAACCGGCAGCTCACCCGTTACTTCG
This sequence comes from Blastocatellia bacterium, assembly GCA_036003885.1. Lineage (GTDB taxonomy): Bacteria > Acidobacteriota > Blastocatellia > UBA7656 > UBA7656 > DASYSA01. The sequence continues at coordinate 5,292 of DASYSA010000100.1, forward strand.
CCAAGCGAAACATCGTCGATCGCCAGCTCCCCTTTGCTCTGAACTCGCACAAGGCTGTGCCAGTCGTTCTCCGGGTGCCGGCGCGCGTCGATGCGATAACCGAACACGCCCATCGGCGCATCGAGCCGCTGCAGCGTGCCCGGCACCTTCGGCATCGTTTTGTCTTCTTTCAATTGTCGGTTCTGCCAGATGAGAATCTGTTCGTCGTCCCAGGCCAGACGGATGCCGATGTCCGTCACCGGAGTGAATCCATCCGGATCTTCGGCGAGCAGGTTCTGACTTACCGGCTGCGTGCCATGTACGATCTTCGCGTATCCGGTGTCGTAGTCCGCAGCTTCGATGAAGGCCTGGTCGTAGTTTCCCTTCGGTAGCGCCGGACCCGGAACCGAGTTCAACACCGGAAAGAGCACCGCGGCAAAGAGCTGACGTTGTTTGCCCTGTTCAAGAGCCGGAATGCGCGCGGCGTAGCGTTTCAAGAAATCGAAATCCGCGTTGACCTGAGCAGCGTAAGCACTGCCGCCGGACAGATCCACGTAGACGAATCCGCCCTTCGCGAACAATGTTCCCTGCACCTGAAACGAAGCCTTGCGAATCAACCCCAGCTGTTCGGCCAATCGGGTGTTTCGCAGGCAGAACGCGTACACCTCTCCCCAACTCACATCGTCCGGCGATGGCGCGAATGCCGGATTCAACGGTTTGTTCGCCTTCACCGCGCAGTGATAACTGTCGTCTGTCCGGGCGTCCTCCGTTCGCGGACCGCTGAACAGAAACGATTCTCGATAAGTCCTCGGTAGATACTTCTGGATGAAGATCTCCTTCTTCGCCGGCTGAGCCAATCGCGGCGTCGCGGACAACTTGAAGCGTCCGGCGCCGGGCGCTACAAGCGATTCGAACAGCGCTTTTGCGTTGGGCAACACTCCGTCGGCCTCAGGCAAGCCCTGCGAGAAGGTGACGGGCGTGTTCACCGGAAACGTACCGAAGCCATCGAGGGCGCGCACTTCGAACCTGAGGTCGGCAAGCGAGAACGCCGGTGTAGTGTCTCCGGGGTTCGGAAAGTTCTCGATTAACGGCAGCAGCGGATTCCCATTCCACGAAGTGCTCAGGCGAGGCACCAGCAGAATGTTCAAGTGAAGCCGGTCTCCGTCAAACGATTGCGGAAATGTAAGGATACTGATCCGAGGATCCATAGTTCTTTCTCCGTGCTTCGCCGTCAGGCGATCTGCCGGCTCTCACTCCAGCTCTTCGAGAAATGCAGATTGATCACCAGGAAGATGCTGATGTCTAACCCGAAGGTGACCTGTGCCGCCATCTCGGTCTTCTGGCCTACGCGGTCCTTCACGATCCCCTTCGCTTCAATCTGGATTTGCACCGTCACAAGCCCACCTAAAAGTTCGGCGCGTCCTCGAAACAGCAGGAACGCCGCCACTACTATGCCGCTGGTGTCCAAATCGATCTCGACCCCGACCATGTAGAGCACCGACACGGTTCCGACCACCGGCAGTCCCACCGCGATCTCCGCGCCAAAGCCGAATCTCATGTGCAGCGAAGGCCCGGTCTTGATATCCGCCGCAGTCCGCAGATCGACAGAACCCACGGCGTAGATCGTAGCCGCCGCCAGACTCACGCACATCACCGACAGGCTTCCGCCGAACTCCAGAAAAGCTCCCGCCGACGGGATCAACTGGCTCGGAGCGCTGGGCATCGCAAGGGCTTCGTTGAAGTACACGCCGATCGCCATATGTGCTTCGAGCTTGAGCGGATTGGTCGGATTGTCGTATGCGAGACCCGGAGGGAATCGAACGACGGGAATCTCTTTCCTGGCGTGAAAGGCGTAGTTCCAGCTATCGGCCGAATTGGTCATCGCAATGTCGAGGCCCTTTTCGAACGCCGCTTTGTAGTCTCCCGTCTGAAGGCTCGCGAGTACCTGAAGAATGTCGATCAGCGGTTTCAACTTGTCATGGAACAACAACTCCGGATTCCGGAATCCCGGCGACGATCCCTTCTCCGTATCGAACTTGCCCTTGATCGTCATCAGCCGCTGGATCGATCCGAGGTCGATTACCATAGCGATGTCATTCATCTTCGACAGCCACTGATTGGCCACGGCCCCGGCAGTAGCATCGAACCCGTATTGCAGCGTCCCGGGACCAAGACTGCCGCCGTTCTTGTCGACGTTCTCATAGGTGACATAGATCTTCAGGAACTTCTCGTTCACCAGGAACAGTGGACCCTTCTGCATCTGGTGCTGGAAGATCTCCGCCGGGTTCGCTTCGTTGACCAGCTTGTAGCCCTCGGCCAGGATCTTCGTCTTGAACGCGCCGAGGTTCATCGCCTCGGCGTTCTGGGTTTTTGGGAAGATCCCCTTGGTGTTCACAAGCCGGTACGCATCCGCGAAATCAGGGACGGCGCTCTTCAATT
>DASYSA010000101.1:0-5529 GCA_036003885.1 Blastocatellia bacterium
TTCGCGTGCCTGTGCTGCAGGGTCAACGCTCCACATTCATCAAGCACGCCTTTCGCAACTCATGGGATTTTGCGCTGGCGAGCGTGGCCGTTGCCTTCACCGAGCAGAGCGGGAACGCGCGCGATTGCAGAATCGTACTGGGCGGAGTTGCGCCCGTGCCGTGGCGCAGCCATGCGGCGGAACAGGTAATCGAAGGCAGTTCGTTGAAGCCGGACACAATCGAGGCTGCGGCTCGCGCCGCCGTCGAGGGCGCGGAGCCGCTCCGCTACAACGAATACAAATTGGGCCTGGTGCGAAAACTCGTTCGCGAAGCCCTGACGGAGTTAGCACGATGAGCTGGTTCGATCGAGCGCGCAAACGAGGACAGGCAGCTGAGCTGAGGCCGGCGTCACTTGCTCCGATGGAGAGCGCGGGCCGCGAGATGAGGCCTGCGTCTGGTTTCAGCTTGCTCGAGTTGGAACGCGCAGGATTGTCCGAAGAGCAGGCCGAACAGAGGGGCCTGGTCATAGATCGCAAGCGGCGTTCAGCCCTCGGGATGAACGTGGCGCAGTTGAAACGGCTGCTCGAGACATGAAGGCAACCCCGCGGCGATCACACGTATGTGCGATCGAACAACTCGGCTCCGCCCTACATTTCACCCCTCTGGGGTGAGAGTCGCTTGTCACCCGGTACTACAAACATTCAACCACTCTGTGGTTGCTGCAGCACGCTGGAAGCGTGCGTACCCAGGGCGTCAGATTCCAAACTCACTCCGAATGAACTTCTTCACGCCAGGCCGCCCTTTCAGGCGCAACCAGAGCGGCCCTCCTTCTCGTTCCACCGCAAGCTCGAAGTCGAAGAATGGACAGCAGAGGCGTTCGTACACGATCCATTCCGCGAGGTCCTTCACCATTGCCGGCTCGGGCGCAAAGCGGAAAGCATATCCATCAGGCAGCTCTCGCACCTCTTGTTTGGCGCCTGTCAGGTGCTCAATCAACGTTTGCCAACGCTGCCTTTGAGCGTCGTCCATTCCTGACACGTTACATGAAAAAGGCGACTGATTCTCATTCTTCTTTGCCATCTTTGTTCCTGCTCGCCGCTGAGCCTGAGACTCTGCTCCGACTTCTCCGCCTTTATGCGCGGGGGTTGATTCCCACGCGCCCAGACACAGCAGGCAGGCTGGCAGGAATATGCGCAGCACGTTTACTCTCAACTTAATGTCCTCCCTGTGTGGTCCGTGGTCCGTCGTCAGTGGTCCGTTGTCCGTTGTGGCTTCTTAGTCGTGAGTCATCTTTCAGGCAATGCGGATCCCGAGGACAACTGACAACGGACCACTGACGACGGACTACCGACTAGTCTTTGTTGAAGAACTTCAGCGCCATCGCGCCATGTGTTGCCGCGCCTCCTGCTCGCAGAGCTGCTGCAAGAAAGGCTGCCTCTACGACCTCCTCCCGAGTTGCGCCTGCCACTTTTGCTGCCTTTGAGTGCGCCTCTATGCAGTAAGGGCATTGAGTCGTACACGCAACCGCCAACGCTATCAACTCCCTGTACTTTTTGGGAATGGCGCCATTCTCGCGTCCGACGATATTGTTGAGATTGAGCCAGGCAGCGAAATCTTCCGGGGCCAGGTCCTTCATCTGCTTGAGCAACTGAAGATCATGTTCATCATGGTAGTGATCTGACATAAGCACGAGTCCTCCTGACAGGTATGGAATGGAGACCAGAAACTACCACATCCCCATTCAAGCCGGATTATTAATTCCGATGCTGCCTGGAGGAACTCCAGAGCATCGACTGCAACTATGGGTTACATCCTCTCACTCGCGCGCCTTAACGGGCGCGGCCCTCATTTGAGATATGGGCGGACAACAGAGGTCCACAACTTGTACCCCGCCCGGTTCATATGAAGACCATCCGCCCCAAAAAGTTCCTTCCGCACTTCGCCGTCCCGCAACATCGGCGTGAAGACATCGATATAAAGAAGGCCCTTTTGCGTCCCGACATACGTCCGAATCTTCTCGTTAGCCGACTTCATTTGCTTAACAAGAGACCACCGTGCCGGACTCGGCTTGATTGAAACGAACGCGATTTTGACCGCCGGTAGTTCCTTGCGGACTCGCTCGACGAACTCCTTGAACTCGTCACTCACCCGGTCTGGAGATCTTCCATTCGCCAGATCGTTGTCTCCCGCATAGAGAACGATCATCCTCGGGCGATAGGGTACGACTATGCGTCCCGCGTAGTACGTTGAATCCGCGATCTCGGAACCGCCGAAGCCCCGATTGAGAACCTTCACATCGGGAAAGTCTTCAGCCAGGCTCTCCCACATTCTGATGGATGAGCTTCCGACGAATAGAACCCCGCCCTTCTCCGGAGGGTGTTGTCGATCACTCTCCTCAAACTTCTTGATAGCCGGCTCCCACGTTTCAGGTGCAGGCGGCTTCTGAGATTGCGCCGAAGAGACTGCGATCAAGAGCAATGGAACCAGACCGGTTAAGATTCGTCTCATATGCCTCCTTCGTCAAATCTGCGGCGGCTGCGCCGGTCCGGCACAGCGCTGGATCGCGGCATACCCACTAGATCTACTCACGCACCCTCGCGTTTTCGCGAGCTGCGTACCAGCCCAACACTATTATGAGCACGATCAGACCGGCCATTCCGAACTTACCGGAGACGAATCCCACGAGTGTATCCCATAATACGCTACCGATTATGGTGAGAACCACGAAAGCCAGTCCCAAAAAAAACGAGCCTCCGGCCTCTCGCCGCACTATTGCGCCCACACACCCAAGAACCGTGCCCGCGAGAATCACGCCCAACTGGAGCCAGTGATGCTTAGACGGAATGACACCAAGAGCGACTGCAGGTATCGCAAAGAGGCCGGCGCCAACCAAGAGAGCGCCAAGGTTATCTCGCACCTCAATGTAATCTCTTATCGCCATCGTTCCTCGACGCGATTGATTTATTTAGTGCACAACATATCACAGGCCGCAGTCCTTTTTCCAAAACTGAGGCGCTGTTCTGGAAGGGCCGCGTGTGATTAGAACTAGATGACGGCATCTTTCAACTCGCGTACCGCCGTTTCAAGCAACGCGGTTATCTCGCGCCGGTTCCCCTGTATCTTGAGCGGCTTTCCCAAGCGAATTTCACAGAAGAACGGCACGGGTATGAACTCTCCCTTGGGAAGACTGCGGCCCATGTTGATCAGATAGGCGGGAACGACACAAGCCTCGGGCATCTTCTCCAGAAGGTGTGCTACTCCGGACCGAAACTCACCCATCTCCTCTCCCGAACCGCGGGTTCCTTCAGGAAAGATAATGAGTGAGTCGCCGGCCTCCAGCGCCGCGCGCATCTGGCGAATCGGGTTGTTCTCGGCTGTTATGTGCTTTCGAACGATGGGCAAAATGTTGAATAGAGTCCTGGAGAGAACCGAGATGATCTTATTGCGGTCGAAATAGTCGGCCGCGGCGACCGGGCGAATGCGCCGAAGTCGATTCAGAGGAAACAGGCTCAGCAGCGACACCGTATCGAGGTGGCTCGAATGATTTGCAATCAATATGAATGAGCCGGACTCGGGGAGATGCGCTCTTCCGCTGACACGAAGTCCTATGAAGAGCGCCAGGAATGGCCTGATCACAAGGGCGAAGAAGATCATCTGTACCAGGTTGCCAATCGTGAGAGGCCGCTTCGAAGCTTGCCCGCTTTCATTCATTGGCGGCATTTTCGTCGTCACGCCGCTTTCCGGAATCTGATCGCTCTCCATGTGTTCAGTAGTGATAAAACCGCACGTAGTGGAAAAAAATCGGCGCTGCGTAACAGAGCGAGTCCACCCGGTCGAGCATCCCGCCGTGTCCCGGGATGACGCTTCCGAAATCCTTCACGCCAAAGTCTCGCTTAACCGCGCTCATTACAGCCCCGCCGCAGAACCCCGCGACCGTTATCAGAAATGAGACAAGAATGGTTTCCCCGATGGAGAACGGTGTCAAAAACCTGATCAGCAGACTCAACAGGATGGCGCTGGCAATGCCTCCGATGAAACCCTCCCATGTCTTGTTCGGGCTTACTGTCGGAATGATCTTGTGGCGACCCAACGTCTTGCCCCAGACGTATTGAAGCACATCGCTCATCTCGACCACGAAGACAACGAACAGCACCAGCGTCCGGCCCGAGGCAAGGGATCCCGCGGGTGCGGGCATGGTCAACAGAAAGGCGAGATGGCTCAACCCAAACACAAACGCCATCAGTCCCCACTGAATTTGCGAGGCGGACGCAACAAAGCCTGTAGTCTCCTTCGACAGCACCAGTCGCACCGGCAGGAACAGGAACATATAGACTGGAATGAATATGATGAACATCCCGTACCATGGCGGCGATAGCGCGATCCAGAAATACTGAATCGGAATAGCAAGAAAGGTGAGGATCAGACTCCCGTGATCGGCCGCCCGAGTCTTGAGCAGGTTCACGTACTCCTTCATCGCCCAGAAACTCAAGAAGACGAAGAAGACAAGCGAGATTCGGGCAGGTGCGACGATGATGGCAAAGAAGATCGCCGCCATGATCCACCAGGCCCATACTCGAGATGCGAGTTCAGAATAGTCCTTCTGAGGTTTGATCCGGCTCAGGGTTGCCACCACGGTCGAAGCGATGACCAGCACCGCCAGAACTATCAGCCCCATCTTCGTGATCGGCTCAAGGTTGTTCAGCATGATAATAACTTTGTACGAGTGGACGTCCGACTCTGGTGTCCAACGGATTGGAGTTTACTTGATCGTCGTGCCTTAGCAGAAGTCTCAGACCTCACTTGCCTTTCACTTCTTTCAGACCCTTCGAAGCGCGATTGAAGCAAGTCACCACGGTGAGCAGCGCCGCAACAGAGAATATCCAGGGCCATACGTTAATCAGGCGCGGAGCTAAGAGACTCGCAACACCCAGCGCCCCCACCACGAATGCGCGGTCGCTCTTACCCATTGGCCCCTCGTATCGCCGGCTGCCTCCCAGAGCACGGGCCAGCACCCCGCAGAACTCAGTGAGCACCGCGCCGATCGAGAACGCTACCACCGGCCACTGCGCTTGCGGGTTTATGAAGGCGAGCGGGAGATAGATCCCCAGGTCCGACAGGGCGTCTCCAATCTCATTCAGCACGGCGCCCAGTTGAGTTGCCATGCCAAGCTCCCGAGCCATCATTCCATCGATTGCATTCAGGGCCATTCGAATGAACAACCAGATGGGAAGAAGGAGAAGCAAGAGAGGCTTCGAGCCGGCCATTGACAGAAGAGCTCCGACGCTCAGGGATCCGACGAGAGCAACGATCGTGACCGCGTTTGGCGTGACTCCGACCCTCGCCAGCTTGTTTATCAATGGCCTGAGGAGCGATTGGAATTTGGGCTTCAGGTCGTAAACAGAAGGCATAAGACTGTTGAATATAGCAGAATTTGGGTACGCAGGCTTCCAGCCTGTTTTACTCGGCTGAGTACACAATTCAGAAGCAAGCAGGCTGGAAGCCTGCGTACCCAGGTCGAATTTCGCATTTCTCTTTGCCCTTTGCTTTTC
>DASYSA010000102.1:0-7633 GCA_036003885.1 Blastocatellia bacterium
CAACAGCGCGGACCTCAAGGTGGGGTGGAACGACGTTGACTACTGCCTGCGACTGCACCAACGGGGTTACAGGCTGGTCATGAATCCGCATGCCGTCGTCTACCATCTCGAGTCCCAATCGCGCGGTGATGACAAGAACCCGGCTGAAGTCACTTACATGAAGGACCAGTGGCAGCGATACATCGCTCACGACCCATTTTTCAACGACAATTTTTCACGCGCCGATTCTTCGTTCCGGGTCAAGATCGATCCTGACGAGGCCCGGCACTTTTACTATCGTTAAGGCATAATGCGTTCAGAAATTCTTGAGTTCCTCGTCTGCCCCGAATGCCGGGAGTCTGTCGATCTTCATCCGTTTCAAGCGAGTTCAGCGGAGGGAGAAGAGATTGAGGAAGGCCTCCTGATCTGCAGGGGATGCGCCCTTCCGTATCCGGTAACACAAGGCATCCCGCGCCTCTTGATAAACTCCTTTCAACGCCAGCGTCGATTCCGCAAGGAGTTTTCACAGGAGCTGTCGCGTCACGATTTTCGCCCGGCGCCGCCTGGAGACGCACGTAAGTTCGAGGCGTTGCATGCACTCACGTCCAGGGCATTTGGCTATGAATGGAACACGTACCAGGTCACCTCGCGCGGCGAAGATATCATTACATGGTTCTGGCTCACAGGTGCCGACCCGGAGTTGTACGAAAAACTCTCGGTGGGCGATGTGTTCACGTTCTATCCTACGGATGCGGATGTCCAGAAGGTGGACGGGTCCGAGCTGGCGGGACGGACGGTTCTCGACATCGGCTGCGGTATGGGCAAGTATCTTGCCGTGGTGAGTGAGTACGCGAAGACGGTGGTGGGGCTCGATCTGAGTGATGCTCTTGTTCGCGCCAGATCGCTTGTGAGAGATCGGTCCAACGTTCACCTTGTGCAGGGCAACATTCTTGCGCCTCCGTTGAAAGGAGAATTCGCCGACTTTGCGTACAGTGTTGGTGTCTTGCACCACACGCCCGATACCCATGCGGCGTTCCTTAGCTCCGCGTCCCTCGTTAAACCGGGCGGGCGACTCGCAGTATGGCTGTACCCCAGCGAGAAAGAACCGAACCCGTACTCGGACTGGATACATCATGTTCAAGACGACATCGTACGTCCCATCACCTGCCGCATGCCGCCCCGGATGCTACGTCTGGTATCCGCAGTCCTCGGCCGTCTGACCTTTGTCAGAGACCGGGCCGTGGTTCGCCATCAGGCAACCGGATCACGACTGTCATACCAAATCGCGAAGTACGCCGGCGCGGTCGCAGTCGGCAGCCACCGGGACCCGGAGATTGCGGCTTTCCTGAACTTCGATTGGTACTCGCCGCAATATCGCAGCTACCACTCGGAGGAGGAACTCGCGCAGTGGTACCGCGAGGCCGGCTGCGAGAACGTACGTATGCTTCCCCAGCGAGTGAGCGCAGTGGGATCTCGGACCGTAGCTACAGAAGTGTGAACGTTGGTCACAGGTGTTCAATCGACTGGCAGCGAGGGGAAATGGAAGCCAATTGAAAGTTCAGGCGCCGACCTCGGACTTCGCAGATAGACCGTATTTCCTTGCGAGTTCGTACTGGTTCGACTTGAATGACTTATGCCACTCAATAAGCAGCACCAGGGCGAACAGAAGGCGCTCTCGCTGCACCCCCGCTGTCAGGTCTTCTTCAACCAGCAGGGTTACTTCGTTCATGTCTAACTTCGCCAAAGGTCGCTCAAGGAAATAGTTTCGAACCGAGTGCTGAGCCTCGAACCACTGAGCAAGCCATCGGCTCATCGGAAGCACGAATCCCTGTTTTGGCCTGTCTATAATCTCTTTCGGCAGCCAGCGGCCTGCGGCGCGCCGCAGAGCAATTTTGCTCGTTACCCCGTCCGTTTTCTGCGACTGAGGAAGGTGCAACCCTGATTCGACAAGTTTTGGATTCAGATAGGGCGCACGACCTTCCAGGCTGTGCGCCATCGACATTCGATCAAACTTTACCAGCAAGTCGTCCGGGAGCCAGGTGGCGATGTCGGCCGCCGCGGCGCGCTGCAAGCCGTCGTGCGATTGATTGAGCCACGCAATCAAACTCTCTTCCCATTGATCGATGCTCGACGAACTTGCTCCAGTCAGGCGCACGCGGCCGGCAACATCGGTCAGTAGCGGGAAGCCCGACGGAGTTACCGGCTCCACATTCTCAATGAATCGCTGCAAACCGCTTCGAGTCGAAGCAACAGGTCCAAATCGCGCCTTGAGCTTATCGCGCCAACCCGGTTGCGACAGGTGATTATTGTAATACCCGTATCCCGCGAAAACTTCGTCCGCGCCCTCGCCCGATAGCGCAACAGTAACGTGACGACGCGCCTCGCGGCACAACCAATAGAGAGGCAGCATCGCCTGGTCGCCTACGGGCTCATCGAGCGCAGCGACCACTTCAGGCAGCAAAGCGCGAAACGACTGTTCATCAAAAACAAAATGATGATGGTCGCTTCCAATCGAATTGGCCACCAGCTTCGCGAAAGGGCTCTCATCGTGGCTGGAGGATTTGAAACCCATCGAGAAGGTAGCTATGTTGGGTTGTTTCTTTGCGGCAATTGCCGCGACGATAGAGCTGTCGATCCCGCCAGAAAGAAAGACCCCGACCGGCACATCTGCAACGAGTCGAGACTCGACCGCTGTCTCTATCAACTCGGCAAGCGCACCGTCCGAGATCTCTTCCTTCCGGCCGAGTTGCGGCATGTAATAGCGCGAACGACGCGGCACGGGATCATCGAGCGGCACCACGAGCCGCTCCCCCGGAAGCGCCCTCTTTATCGCCTTGAAAATCGTTGCATCGCCCGCGACGTAGTGCACAGCCAGATACTGGTTCAGTGACTCAGTGTCAATCTCATCATCCACCCATGGGAGCGAAGCTAGCACAAGCAGGCTGGACGAGTAAGCGAAGCGACCCGCCGAGCAGGTATAGAACAACGGCTTTTCTCCGAACCGATCGCGCGCCAGATGAAGTTCGCGTTTTTCGCGATCCAGTATCGCAATCGCATACATACCATCGAGCCGTTTCAGTAGTCCTTCAGCCCCCCACTCAGCAAACCCGTGAGCAAGGACTTCGGTATCGCTGTGGCTCGTGAAGTTCCAGGCGTCCGACTCGAGTCGATGCCGCAACTCGCGATAGTTGTAGATCTCGCCGTTCTGAAATGCAACTACCTGGCCGCCGCGGCTGAAGAAGGGTTGCCATCCACCTTCAAGGTCGATGATCGAGAGACGGCGCATGGTCATACCGACCACGCCATCGACATAATGCCCCTGGCCGTCAGGGCCCCGGTGGATGAGGGCATCAGCCATTGCCGCGAGAAGGCCCGGCGCAACGCTGCCATCGACATTGTCGATCATTCCCGCGATTCCGCACACTATCGCGTCCTCCCGCTGAGCCAGGCCTCACGAAACACCCTTCCGTAGGAAGAGAGCATCGTGTCGAAATCCTGAAGCGTTTCCAGGACGGGCTTGCTGTTGTCGGCCAGCCTTTGTCTCAGGCCGGGATCTGCCAAAAGGCTTGTGAGCCGATCAGCCAGCTCGCGTGCATTGCCCGGCTGATAGAACAGCGCGTTGACGTTTTCCTGGACCTGTTCTCTGATTCCATACACCGGAGTAGTGATAATAGGAAGCCCTGAAGCCATGGCTTCAAGAATGACTCGCGGAAAGCTCTCGACCCTCGATGTGCACGCGAAAATATCGGCCGCGCTATAGTAGCGAGCAATGTCAGGCGTCTCGGGTACGACATGTATGCGGGCTCGTTCGAGATCGGGCAGGCCGTTGTGAATCGCTCGGAGTCGCTCACTATATTCACCAGCGCGATCGCCGACAATGAAACAGCGAGTTTTGCTCGCGTGTCGCTCGCCAATTAATTCGAAGGCTTGAATCAGATCGATTTGACCCTTTCGCTCACACACCGTACCCGGCAGCAGGACCATAATGTCATCTTTGGCGAGGCCGAGCTCGCTGCGCGCCCGCGGGCGAGGCCATTTCATTGCGCCGGCCGCAAAAATCTCTTGGTCGAGTCCGTTGTGAATAGTCATGAAGTTGTGTCGGGTATTGAGGGCCGAACAGCCCTCGCGCGAGGAATCGGCGACGAAGATAACCTTATACGGATAAGCAAAACAGCCGAGCGCTCGAGCGCTGACTTCGGGTCCAAGATGGTCGAAGTAGGTCTGCCATGGCTCGCTCTCTCGGGGATTCCAAATAGATGGGAGGCCGATGTGCCTTGCTGCGTCGATCGCGTAGAACGTTTGCCTTGTGTTGCCGTAGACGAGTTCCACATTCCACCCTCTGATTCGCTCGGCGAATTGCTGGATGGCCAGCTCATATGCCTCAGAGGTGTGAACTCCTGCCAGCGGGTGTTCGAGTACCTCAACCTGAGCGCCTTCGTCTTCGTATAGCTTTCGCAAGGGGCCATCCTGAGGGCAGTAGACCAGAGGTTCTATCACCCCTCTCTGTTTGAGACCTCTTGTCAATTCGAACTGGCTGTGCGGTGCGCCTTCCACGTTCAGATTGAAGGCGCACATCAAGACGCGAATCGGTCTCAGGCCTTCAGGCGCGATGGTGGCGCTGTCAATCGCGAAGCGCTCATGTTCAAGCGAAAGATTGGGATTATAGTAGGCGTCTCGAATGCGACCGTATCTCTTGCGAAAGGCTGCAGGCTCCCGCGGATCCTCCTCGATCCCTCGCGACGGTTGGTCGTTGCGAATGAGCTCGGCACTGGGACAATAAATTACCCGATACCCCGCCCCTCGCAGCCTTTGACAATAGTTGACGTCGGTGAAGGCCACAGGAAAATTCTGCTCGTCGAAGCCGCCGATCTCCAAAAAGAGACTCCTCGGGGTGAGCAGGCAGTCCGCTGTGACCGCGGAGTAGTTACGCGTGACAATCGGATAGTTCAGATAGCCGCTGTTGGACGCGGACAGCAACTTGAAAGCCGGTCCGGCCATGCCGTCATAGTAACCGTGAACTATTCCAGCGTGCTGTATGCGCTGGTCAGGGGAGATCAAACGTGCCCCGACCACCCCTGCGCCCGGCAGGCCCAGCCAACCCACCATCTGGCTCAACCACTCGGGCTTGACGACCTGGGTGTTGTTGTTGAGGAAGAGGACGTAGTCGGTATTGACTTGCTCGACTGCCCGATTACTGATGGCTGCGAGGCTAAATTGGTTTCCCGAATTCGCGATGCGCAGGACCTTGTGTTGAATCTCGTCGAAATAAGCGAGCGCGGCCGGATCGTCGCTCTCATTGTCGATGATGACGACCTCGTAGTTCCTGTACGTAGTCTTCCCCAGGGAATCCAGGCAGTCTCTCAACGATTCAATGTTGTTGTTCGTGGCAATCAGGATCGCAACTCGGGGACCGTCATCAGGGAACGCCGCTGAGAAGACTGTAGATGGCCCTTCGAGCGAGGCATCGACTTGAACGGTCGCGGCCTGGATACCTCTCCGGTCGACCGCCTCCTGAATCGCTCTCAGCCCTCCACTGCGTGTGTTTGATTGCGCTGAAGACTCGGTGAAGGCGGGCATCACGCGCCCGTGATAGAGGACTTTCGGAAGGTGACCGACGTGGTGAGTCAGCTCAGTGGCTCTCAGCGCCAGGTCGTAATCCTCTGAGGCGTCGAAACCCTCGCGCAACCCGCCCACTTGCAGGAAGAGCTGCCGCCTGAGCACGAACAGATGGCTGAAGTACATATAGGAGAGCAAGAGATCCGGCGACCAATCCGGCTTGAACTCTGGATCGAAGCGGTAGCCATGGGCGTCGATCTTGTCGTCGTCTGAATACAGAAGGTCTGTTCCCGGATTTTCGGCGACATAAATCGCGACCTCACCAAGCGCGTCCGGAGTGATTTCGTCATTCTGGTCCATCAATACGATGTAGACGCCGAGAGCGAGTTCGGCGGCTGAGTTGGTCGCGCGGCTCCGGTGGCTATTGGCTTCGCCGACGACGAACCGAATGCGGGGCTCGCGATCCGACCATCGCTCGACGCAATCTGTGACCGCAGGATCGCTGGCGTGGCTTGTTATGCAAAGCTCCCAGTTGTCGTACACCTGGGCAGCGACGCTTTGCATGGCTCGTTCGAGAAGCTCCAGAGTCGGATTGAAGACTGGCATCACCACGCTGAGAAGGGGGTGCGTGGGGAGCTTCGCGAGCCTCTCGCGCAGCAGATCCTCGCGGCGCGAGGTCCACTCGTTGACTTCAAGCCATGCCTCGTACGGCTCAATCGGTTGAGGGACCTGAAAATGAGAATGGTGCTGCTCAGCCTGGATGCTGGTCTGCTGATCCCACGCGCGAAGCGTCCTGCGCACGGCGGCGGGAAAGTCTGTTACACCGGGCCAACGTCCGTTCTTTTCACGAAAGCTCTGCGCGCGTGCTACAGAGAATTGAACGAGTTCTCCGAAGCTGAACCTGCTGCGAGCCTTCGAGCCATTGTTTCGTCTGGCTTCAGAGTCCGTGACTCGCTTCAAAACGAACTTCCTGATCCTGAACCTCGCGGCCGCCTCCAGTGGATCGAGCCGCAAAGCGATGACGTCGTCGCTAAGCGAAATGTATCGTTCGTGCTTTTGGTTGGCTTCCCCGAGGTCATAACTGAGGGCCTCGGTGTAGCCGTTGCCCCGGTCGATGTAGAGCTTCGCGTTTCCGGTGTTCGGCGCTTCCACTTCGATCTCAATCGAAACTCTGGTCGGTCCGTGGGGCCAAGGACCCAGCACGTCAAATTGAGGGTCATTTCCCGTTGACTCCCATTCTTCAGGACGCTCCGTTGGTCGAAGGTCGTAGAGAGGAAGAACTGCAGGATGATAACGGCGCGACAGCCAGACTGCCGGCAGATAGGTCATCGCCCGGTAGGCAGGAAGGAGAATACGATACTTGATCGGGCCAAAGAGGCTCAGAAGCTTCCACCCCAGAGTGTGGGTTACCCTTTGTAACTGCCTGTCTTTCTCCTCAAGTTGTCTTGCCGTGTCTTGAAGTTGATCTTCTTTCTGCTGAAGCTGACTGTTCTGGAGAGCGAGGTGATCGTTTCTGAGAGTGATCTCATTGTCTTTCAGCTCGAGCTGCTGAGCGAACTGCTCCCGTTCACTCTCAAGCCGGCCTTCCAGAGTCCGGCGCTGCTCAATGATCTCGGCTTCCAAGCGCTCCGCCTCTTCCTCCGCGTGGGCAAGTCTACTTGAAAGCGATGCGACTGATTCATTCGTATCCGTCAGTAGCTGCGACAGGCGCTCGCGCTCCAGATTGAACTGCTCTTGCTCCCTCTGTGATCTTCGCGACTCTTCAGTACGCTGATTCAACAGTTCTCTTTCAACACGTCCGATTTCGTCGGCGATGATTTGATAAGGATTCTTCCAGACGCGCATTGATAAGCGCAGAATCCAGTCACACCGATCTTCTCTTGGAGGAATTGCGCTCAAAGAGAGCTGCGGGTCGGTGTTAGTGCAAATCACCCGATAGGACTCGTGTCCATTAAGGCGCACGGCGCCTGAGCCGGCCGTCAGCCCGGCGAAATCAGTCTCCGCATTCCATCTGGCTATAACACTGATATTATCGCCCGAACTGGATTCGCTTCCGTGCAGTTCTACCTGGGCGATTTCGACATAAGCGAAGAAGTTG
>DASYSA010000103.1:0-26241 GCA_036003885.1 Blastocatellia bacterium
GTAGAGGTCGATATTGACAGACTCGAAGGCATTGAAAGCATGAAATTCTCGTCGGTTAGCGGCAACGTTAATGTGAACTTGCCCAGTAGCCTCGATGCTGACATCCAAATGTCCAGTCTCAGCGGATCTCTGAAGACAGACTTTCCGATCGAAGTGAAGGAACGACGCTACGGCCCCGGCCGCTCGGCACAGGGGCGGGTCGGCAGCGGTTCGCGAACTCTCAACGTGTCGGCTGTGTCCGGCAGCGTAAGCTTGACGCACTCGGGACGCTGAAGACAGAAAGAGTGGGAGAGCGGGAGAGTGGGAGAATGGGAGAATCTCCCCTTCTCCCGCTCTCCCCTTCTCCCGCTCTCCCCTTCTCCCACTCTCCCGCTCTCCCCTTCTCCCACTCTCCCGCTCTCCCACTCTCCCGCTCTCCCGCTCTCCCACTCTCTTGTTGCGCCCCGCTCGTTCTCTGGGTATCGTTCGCGTTAGCTTAGTCCGTGAACTGAGGAGTGGAATAGATGATAAGGAAGGTTCAATGGGGAGTGTTGGGCGTCGCCAATATTGCTTTAAAGAAAGTCATCCCCGCCATGCAGCGCGGCGAGTGGTCTCAGGTGACTGCAATCGCCTCGAGGGACTTGCAGAAGGCGCAACGGGCAGCCGAACAGTTGGGAATCCCTAAAGCCTACGGGTCATACGAGGAGCTGCTGCTTGATTCAGAAGTGGAGGCTGTTTACAACCCGCTTCCAAATCATATGCATGTGCCCTGGTCCATCAAGGCCGCGAATGCCGGCAAGCATGTCCTCTGCGAGAAGCCCATTGGTCTCACGGTTGAAGAGACCCGCGCACTGATTGAGGTGCGAGATCGCGCGGGCGTAAAGGTCGAGGAAGCTTTCATGGTTCGCACCCATCCTCAGTGGCTGAGCGCGCTGAACCTGATCAAGGCGGGCAGAATCGGCGCGGTTCGTGCTGTAATGGGTTGTTTCAGCTATTACAACCGCGATCCCGGGAACATACGAAACATAGTCGAATATGGAGGGGGTGGAGTGATGGATATCGGCTGCTATCTGATCTACACTTCACGCCTGATATTTGGAGAAGAGCCCACACGAGTGTTGGGGTTGATGGAGAGAGATGCAGAGACGCGAACGGACATACTGACCTCTGGGGTCCTCGACTTTCCGTCAGGGCAATCGATATTCACCTGTAGCACGCAGCTTGTCCCGTATCAGCGGGTACAGATTCTGGGTAATCGGGGCCGCATCGAAATCGAGATCCCCTTCAACGCTCCAGCCGACCGACCTTGCCGGATTATTGTAGATAGTGGCGCGGACCTTTTCGGAGGAGGGGTCGAGACCATTGAATTCGAGCCCTGCGATCAGTACACAATCCAGGGAGATCTGTTCTCTAGAAGCATCCGGGAGAGTACAGAACCGCCAATTCCGCTTGAGAGTTCGATAGCGACGATGGCGGTGCTTGAGGCGGTCTTTCGCTCGGCCGAGTCGGACAAATGGGAGCGGCCCTGACATCGGAAAGGAAATGCGAAATGCGAAGTGCGAAATGCGAAAAGCCCACTTCGCATTTCGCACTTCGCATTTCGCATTTCCTTTCCATTGATTCTTTCAATTTTCCTGTTTATCCTTGTTAATCCTGTTGGTTCCTGGACGGTGTGTTATGAGTACGATCTGTTTTCTGATTCCTCGGGTGCCGGCGCTTCTACTTGCGCTCTATCTGCCTCTCGCCGACGCGGCACAGGAAAGCGAGACGCCGCGACCCTCTGCGGCAGGCTTCAGCTACAGATTTGAGAACGCGCGCTTCTATGTTCCGCTGATGGAGATCGATTTGGCGCCGGATGGAGTGGGTGAGCTCCGTTTCAAGCGCGGCACAACGGATGAGATAATCGATCTCAAGCTCAAGATGCTGCCTGAGACGATGTCCCGAATTCGCGGGCTGTATGATGGGATCAGCTTTCTTGATTCTACAGAAGAGTACCAGGGCAAGAAGGACTTCTCGCATTTGGGATGGATGACCATTCGAGCGAGCGACGGCAGGCGCGAGCGCAAGGTTCGTTTCAACAACACTGCCAACAAACAGATGAAGGAACTGGCCGACCTCTTCCGCAGCATCGCTACTCAGCAGATGCACCTGTTCGACCTCGAGACCGCCCAGCAGTATCAGCCCCTCGATGTGCCGCGACAACTCGATGCCATTGAAGCCGATCTGAGGCTGGGGAATATTGCCGAGCTCGAGCAGATCGCGTTGGCGCTGCGCGAAATAGCGGCTGGAGACACGCTGCCCCTCATTGCTCGCAATCAGGCAAATCGTATGATAGCCGACATCCAGAAGGGGAAGTACAAACTGTCTTCGAAGTGATGAGACGGGAAATTAGCGCAACCGCACCAGCTCAGCTTTCGGGTGTCAGTGAAGGAATCTTCGCGCTTGTTATCGGCCTGGGCTTCTGATTTATGTTCATTCCTCGGGGAAAGGCAGTACACGAGAATCTGGCGAGCAGCTACGTGCTGCTCGATGCGCTTGTAGAAGACCTGTGCGAAGGAGGCTTCTCGGGCATCGTAGAAGTCGTGCTGCGCAACACCGACAGCTACGTGATAATAGATCGGGGGATCGTCGCTGCAGTGATCGAGCAGCGCGGGCACACCGGCGAATTGAGGGGCGGTCGCTTGTTTTCAATAACCCTGGAAGAACTCGCCTCCAGATCGCGAGGCGAACGCGGCCGAATTTCGGTTTACAGTTTCCCCGCCGGCGCGACGGCAGCCCTTGCCGGACTGGTCGACGCCGAACCGCTCTACACTGCGCTCAGCACCGATTTCGCCGACCTCGAAAGGATGATTGCCAAGCTCCGCCGCGAAAGCGACCGCGAGTGGTTCGTGCAGGTCGCTACGATGGACGGTAACCTCGCTCATGTGCACATAGAGGATGACCATTGCCGCGTATTGAGGTTCGATGGCGTCAGCAACCCTAACGATGGTCCGGTCGCCGAGGGCCCCGCCCTGAAAGAAGTGCTTGATGAGTGCAATCGGGCCGGAGGCACCTTCGACGTATACTTCAGACGCACCGCAGTCGAGGGGACGCCCGCACCTGCGCGGAGTAAAACGGCGGAGCCATCGCCGGCAGTTCCTGCCGATGCCGCCAAACATCCGGAATCAGTGTCTCGGAAGAGCGCCACTAAACCAACCGAAACCGCCGCAGCAGAAGCGCGTTCACCTGCCGCTGAAAAAGTGGAGCCTCCGGCCCCGCCCGTCAGGGAGGAGATGCCCTTCTTCATCGAGCCGAGTAATGGCGACCAATTCGACCCTGGCGCGCTCATAGAAGAAGACAGGGACAGATACTGGTCCTCGTCGCCGGCCGAGCCGCTCCTGGTCGTAGCAGCGTCGGCGTCCAGCAGCGGAGACTTGTTGGCGGCGCCGGTGAGCGCCGACCCCGCGGAGAAATTGGTCGAGGAAACCGAGGCTGTGGCAGCCGCTTCGGTTCACGGCCAGCCGGTCGATGTGGAGGAAGCCGAAATAATGGCTGAGATCAAGCGATTGATGGGTGAGATCGCAAGGACCATCGACGAAGCCTGTCGAACAATCGAACAGCGGGATGCTTTTTCAATGTACCTTCGGGCGGGTCAGCTCAAGATCGCTGACCGCTATCCGTTCCTGGATCCATTCGGCGCGGAGTTCGAATACCTCGGGGGCGAGATAGTCTTCATCGGCAAGGCCAGTCCTACTCAGTTCAGGGAAGGGTTGACGGAGAGTCTCAGACTCGCGGTTGTTGGGGTCGGGCAGTCCAGCGCTCAACCTGCCCGGTTGCGCGCGGCTGTGACCGATGATCTGCGCCAGCTTCTCGAACGCCTGCGTCCCGATCTCGAACGGTATGGGATCGTCGAATCAATCGAATGGATTCTCAATTTCTAGCTGCCACTGTATCTGATAATGTCGTCGCGGAATCCGCCCACGGCAGTGCGTGCCCACCTCCCTTCAGTTGGTGCCTTTCCCCGGAGCGAACGACCATCACCAGGGGACTTGGGTGGAACTCAGAACGACATTTTGTCCATCAAAATAACTGTTACAAAGTTCTAACTCTCACAACTCCAACTGAGAAAGCCGGCGATTCACTTCAGCGGCGTCGGGCGCATTAGGCGCAAGCTCCAGGTACTTCTCGTACTCCGCGCGTGCGCTCACGCGTTGGCCCAGCTTATCGTAGGTCCAACCCAGCCTGAGGTGTATTAGAGCAAATCTGCGCGGGACGGTGCTGAGAGCGCTCTCAAACATTGCCAGCGCCTCCTCATAGCGACCCTGGTCGAAGTAGAACTGTCCCGTGTAGAACAAGCCGGTTGCCCGTGGCCAGATCTCGAGTGAGCGCAGCATGTTTCGCTCAGCTCCCGCAGGATTCTTTGCCTGCGCCTGAAGCAATCCAAGGTTCAAATGCATGGTTGCCAGCTTGAATCTGGTAATGGGGGTCTCTTCGGCCGACGAGGTCCCGCGTTCGAGATACTCGATGGACTTGTCCAGCTTCCCATTCGCGCGCGCGAAATAGCTCAGGATCAGATACGGGCTGGCGCTTCCCGGCGCCAACTCCAGACCCTTGAAGGCCTGCTCTTCGCCCTCTCGAACCCGGCCGGATTCAAAGTATGCGCGTGCCAGGGAGACGTGAGCTTCAGCCGAGTTCGGGTCGGCCGCAACGCAATTCTCGAACAGGATGATTCCATCGTTCCACATTCGATTCTGCCGGACGTCCGCCGCGCCGTAGACGAGTAGAAGCACGGCTGCCACAGCGGCCCCCGCTTTCAAGCCGTAGCGCCTGGTCAACCAATCGATCAGCAGAGCCATCGCCAGACAGAATCCGATTGAAGGAAGGTAGAGATATCTGTCCTGGATCAGGTATTCGGGGTCGAACTGTCGCATTCCACCCAGCGCCGGGGCCAGCATGGCGATGAACCAGACAGCAGCCCAGGCGAGCAATCGCGATCGGGTCACGGCGATCGCCGCGATCAGCGCCACGATCACCGCCAGAGGAACGAGAAACTCTTTGGCGGCAATTGATCCCACGAATTCGGTATAGTGCTGATAGCTGTAACCCCACGGCAGAAGCATAAGCTTGATGTACTTGACGAGGGCCAACGGAATTGTCATCAGCGCCCAGTCAGTTGGATAGCGCTGGCCGCTGCCAAAAAGCACTCCGCGCAGAGCAAAGGAACGCATCCCGAAATAAGCGGCAGTCGGCAGCGCCAGCAGAGCAGGCAACCACACAGCCCGTATCAGTCTCACCTTCAACGGCGCCAGATCTTTGAAGTGGAACAACTCACACCAGGCGATCACGAGCGGCAGCGCCAGCGCTGTCTCTTTGCCGAAGAGCGCGACAAAGTAGAAGAAGATTAATCCCGCAATCAGGTACTTGCGCCCACCGTTGCGCCAGCGCAGATAGCACCAGAACGCAGGCAGCAGGAACAAAGCCATCAATGGATCCGTTATTCCGGACACCCACGCCACCGACTCGGCATGTGCAGGATGCAGCGCGAACAGTGCGCCGGTGATCGCCGCCATTTCAGGCCGATGGGTCAGTTCCCTGATCGTGATGAATACGAGAAGCGTCGCCGCGGCGTGGATCAGCAGGTTAATCAAGTGCCAGCCCCAGGGCGCCAGCCCGACTATTGCGTAATTGATAGTGAACAGCGTCATAAAGATAGGCCGATAATAAGTATCGACCGTGAACAGTATGTCGCTGGTGGCGTAGGACCAAACGCTGCTGGTGAACGAATGGGGGATGTTGTTTAACCTCTGAATCGCGACGTTCTTGACGATTTGAGTATCGTCGTCGGCCACCCAGCCGTTCCAGAGGGTATTGAGCGAAACCAGAATAGCCAGAGCCACAGGCGCCAGAGCGTAAATCCATTTCGATCTCGCCGAGAGAGTGTCCGTACCGGCAGGAAGCTGTTCCGGCTCTGCGGAGTCGATCACGGCAATTGGGGTGGGCGGAGCCAGCGGTGTGGATGCCCGGGGATCAAGTGATCTCGAGCGTGTTCGCTTCTTACCTGACATAGCAGACTTCGAGCTACACCACTGACGCCGATCGACATGCTATGCCTGGCGCGGGGTGTCCTAAGGGTTCAAGATTAGGTATTAAATAGGCTGGGCAGTTCCCTTGTCAACGGAGCTTGTTACATCAGCCGGTTGGGGGATTCGCCCGATTCGACCTTGTAGGCCGGCCGGAAGGATGGCCTACCTCCCGGTCGCCATTTCTCACAGTCATTCGAGAAACTGTGTGAGGCGTTAATGAAATGGGCACCCTCTTACATCAGCGGGCCTGTGGTGTCCGTCTGTGAATAGAACTTTCGGAGCAATTCATCGACATCCTTCTTGCCGATTACTTCGAAGACCAATGCGGGTGGAATACCAAGCCCCTCGGCAAGTCTGAGCGCACTCTCGACATTGAGTGTGCTCACAACTGATGAAAGAATCTTGGAGAGCAATCCCTGATCGAATCCAGTCAGGCGGCAGAAGTCGATCTGCCGCATCCCTCTTGCGCGCAAGTGCGCGCTTACGAGATGGGCAAGAGGACTGCGATGTGTCTTTTCAGCCGAGGCATCTTGGTTCGTGTCTCTTGCAGTTTGGAAGCTTGGTTTTGTCATTAAGGGCTCCTCAGGCGTTTTCGAATTTGCTATTCATCGTATGCCCTTGCTCGCACAAGCGGTCAAGCGTGCAGGCTGGCGCCCTCCACGCGTTAGAAATGTAATGAAAGTCGTGACTCCGACAAGACTCGATTTCCTGGTGATCTTCTTGAACAGATTTCCATGGACGACGACCGTGTCCCCCACCATAACAAGCACCCCGGGGGCATACACGTCGCCCAGCACGCCTATCTTTGCGCTGTTTGCCTCCAGCAACGAAACGGCCACCCGTGAGTCCTTTCACCAGCACGGTCTTCATCTTTCGACGCGCGGTGAGACTGAGCAGACTCACTGCGAGTGTTCTGTAGTGTTCACAAGCCAGCGGGTCTTTGTTTGCTCGAGCATGTACTTCTGATCCTTGAGACTCTCCACGTTCATCTGTTGGTTGCGCAACGCTTCGACTGACGGTTGAGAGGAACGCGGAGGAGAAGCCGCGGACGATTGTACGGGTTCCTTGGAGCCGGAAAGCCAGGGACCTCTATGTTCAACTTCTCGCAGCTTCGAAGACAGCTCATTCGTCCGCTTCCGCAACGCCTCGACTTCCGCCGAAGCGCCGGTGAGATCATCGTGAATGCCTTCGGAAATGAGGCGATCGACCAGGTCTGCAGTTACGCCTCGCGCGGTCTCCGGATCAGGAGCCCGAAAAGAGATCCTGAAAGCGACGCCCGGTTGATCGGGGACTGACGCGAGGTCGACTCCGACGTGGGCGCTCACGCCGGCGACTATATTCTCTTGATTGATGCCCTTGCGCGCCTGTCGAAACTGATCGTGTCGGTCAATCAACGCAATGATCGCGGCGCGATCGGTCGCTTGCCGGCGGACGTGGTTCAATAGCAGCTCGGGCGCCTGACTGGCCGGGCCGGCAGCCTTGGATGGGTCTGCGACTATCGCTGCCGATGAGATGTATTCGACCGGCATCAGCCATATAGCCAACCCGCAGTTACCGGTGATAACCAGAGCCGGCAGAATCTGCGCTATCTTGTGGCGGCGCGCCATTCGAACGAGGTCTGTGAGGTTGCGTGGTCTGGCGGAATTCATCGTTCCTCGTTTGGGTGGTAAGACATCCTCCATCAGAAGCTCATTCGATGGAGACTCTCTTCCTCAACTGGTAAAGACTGAATCATCTTTATCTTCCAGAATTTTGGGTGATTCACCGCCCCAATTGGGCCAGCCGCTACCAGCCGCCCAGCTACGTCCCACAGAGCGGTCCGGCGAAAAGTATTGACATCGATGGAGGGTTGATTTATAAACGGCCGGAAGCTACCTTTTGCCCCAACTCTAATCACACGCCGGAATGGGAACCCGATTTGGACGGGTGAAGCCGGTCCCAACAGCAGTTGCCTCTCGACAGATTGCCCGACCTCGTTGCCCCTCGGATTAGGATTGCGCTGCCGGACTTGAGGACTGATTTGCCAGACGCAAATGTCCAACACAACTCAGCATTGGCAAGTACGGCTAAAGGGAATTCTTCTATGCTCGCTCAAGGATCTTATGCGTCTGCGTCGGTCGAACCACCCGTGTCCCACGGTACCGAAAAACTGTACAGCCTCGCTATCGCGCTTGATGAGATCAACGAAGGCGTAATTTTTTTGAACTCCGGGGGACAGCTGATCTGGCACAATCGCGCCTTCGATAAACTGCTTGTTGAAAACCGTGAAGGTCACATGCTGGTGGCCGCGGTGATTGAACTTTCAGGAGACTTCTATCTGGATCTCGAAGCGTCGCGCGCATTGCCTGGGGACGAGACTATGGTGTCCATCCAGCGAGATGTTACAGTTGGCCGCATCAAGCACGAGTTGCATTGCACGTTGATGCCTAAGGAGATGCTCGGACCAGATAGCTACGTGCTCTGTCTGGTGAAGCGCTCGTCCTCGCGCTGGTCGAGTTACGCGGAACATTTGCGCCAGACCTGGGCACTTACTGAGCGAGAGGCTCAGGTGGCGGTGGAATGCCTGAGGGGAAAGAAGAACCTGGAGATCGCCGAGCAGTTAAAGATCAGCGTCGAGACCGTGAACAAGCACCTCGACAAGGTCTACCAAAAGGCGGGAGTTCGGGGCCGCGCCGAGTTAGCGTCACGCTTGCTCGACGGCACCATGTAACTCGACCGCATCGAAGCACGATGCTCGCGCTGAAAGCCTGCATCGCAAAATGAGCCCGCGACGGTAATCCTGGCGCGGGCCTTTGCATTTGATGAGCACACTCCAGGCTAGAATCAGCGCCCAGTGCTGTGAAAGGCTTGCACATATCGGAGTTCAAAGTCTATTTTTCTTAGACCGATGCAAGTAGAGAAGGTATCATCAACGGTTTTCACGCCGCTCGCCGACAGGACGGGAGTCCTTCTACATCTGGAAACTCTGTGGTACTACAGCCTCAATCGCACGGGTGCTGCCGTTTGGCAGTTGATCGAAGAGAAGAAAGTCGTGGCCCTTGCGGACCTGATCGATACTACCTGCAAGCAATTTGAGGTTGACCACGAGGAAGCTGAGCGGACGCTTAAAGCCTTTGTCGAGAAGCTCATTGAGTTCAAGATGGTCCGGGTCTCTTAAGCCCAATCTCTCATTCCAGCAAAATCCGGCTCCAATCGATGCTCCAAACCCGTCAATCTGACGACAATTGTTAGTGGGTAGCTCCCAGAGTTTGTTACCTGTTTGGGTATTCGCACACGTTGGAGCGAATTCAAATGCTTTATCGCTTTCTTAGATTGGCATAGCTCTTGCCAATGTAACGCGCTGCCTTGAAGGGGCCATAACGGTTGGGAAAGAGTAAGAGGATTCGCCCGCCCGGGAATTCGCAGAAAAGGATAGAGGCAATTGAAAGCCTCAGATGCCGGGTCAAGGGCGACGAGATCATAGTGGCATTTCTCTCTTTCGGCCGTTTTAACCAAGTGTTCGCCCCGTGTTAACCGAACGGTAACCAGCCTCTGGGTAACATGAAGGTCCTGGAGAGGCATGGTTTCTTATGAGTTTAATTTCAAGTACGACTACCAGCGTCGAATCATTCACCCGGGGCCAGCGCGTTCAGACGAGCTTTGGGCCCGGAGTGGTATCAGCAATCAGTTATGTGGACGCGATACTATACGTCACGTTGTCCGATGAGCCTGAGCCCCTTTACTTGTTGCGTCCTGAGCAGGTCGAGTCGCTCGAGGCTGATTCTCGCAATCAATGAAAGCGTGATCGGCCATTAATGCGCTCGTTTTGGAGGGTGCTATGGAGTTCATGACGGTTACAGGGCTATTTGACGGCCGCCGCTACATCGCAATCTACCGAAAGTGGTTCAACGACAAAGTGAGCGCGTGGGAACTCGAACTGGTTCCCGGCACGATGCGCTGGGATTTGAACGGGTCCTGCCCTTTGCAGCAGCCATTGGAATCAGAGTACCTGGGACCTGCCGGCACCAATGCCAGCGATCTGCTGTGCAGCGCATAGGAGATTAGCCGGGCGTAGAGCCAGTTGCCCTTCCCCTCTCAATTGATTGGCCCGCCGAGAGTCTCAGACCTGAAAGACCTGTCGCCGCGGACGCTAATCCCCTCCTGGCACACAAATGGCCAAGTCGCCCTCGATCAAAACATCGATCATCAAAAACAAATTTTCTTTTGGGGTGTGTTGGCAGGTTAACTAGCACGTTCAACGTGACTTAGCTTGCTAAACAGGTGTCCGCCTTAGATTCTTGATACTTTACTTTAACTTTTTGCTTGCATCCCCTTGAGAGCTATGATATAAACTGCCCCCGTAGACAACACCGCCTTATGTTCCTGCCATAAAGCGGTAGTGTTTAAGCGGTGCGTTGGGTAGCGAACATTCAGCAAGGGGGCTACTGAATGTTCAAGGGGGCTTGTCGATTAGACGACCCGACGCACCGCAGCATAAACTTTCTCATTCTCCAAGTCAAGAACTTCCTGGTTGAACCTAACACTTTCTCCTGAGAAAAGTCGCGAAAACCCGGCACCTCCGAAAGGCGCCTGGTTGCTTCCAGGTTCCTATGAGCCCCGACCCATGTTGTTTTGGCCGACCCTGATATTTTGAATCTGTGATTGTTAACGCGTTTGCGTGGGTGCTTGAACGGAGTTAATCGGCATGAGATAGTAACTCCGGAAAGCGAAGGCAAACTGATGCTGGAACAACGCAACATCTCTAACTTGCGGTTGCACTACACAATCATGTGCGAGGACGTTCGGCTCGAGATCAATCAGAAGCTCAGCCTGATGGGCCTCTTCTATGGCATACAGGTGCCTCAGCTTCCGGTGACCCTGCTCAAGATGGTTATCCTCAACCACTGGTCAGGCGAGGGGCAGTATCTGTCCGAGGTGCGCATTCTGACCCCCGATCGCACGCAGCCAATTGCAGTCTCGCCGCCATCACCGTTCGAGATACCGGCCAACGGCTTCGCTGACAATATCACGATCTTCGCGAACATCTCCTTTCCCGCAGCGGGTAATTACGTCGTGCAGACGCTCGTTAACTCGAACGTGTATTCGGAGCAGGTGCTGACCGTGAGCGACATTCCCACCCAGCATGAGATCGTAACCTCCGAAACAATCCAGTAGGGGTCAGGCTCTCGATTCTGCGATTTGCCTGTATGGCGGAGCTTTCCGCGGCGATCTCACACTATTGCAGTTGACCCTTAACAACCTCCGTTATAGGCTTTCACGCGGAAAGCGTGAATGACGAATGTTGTAATCCGGCATCGGCCCTGTTCAATGCAAAAGGAAGAGTTGATCAGACTGCTAGGCCCCAAGGCGCGCGAAGCGTTCGATGGCGCGCGAAGACTCGCCTGTTCGAATGGCGGCGTGTTGTCGGCGCTCCATCTGGTAGTTGCCCTTCTGCAAGACCTGCCCTCGAGTTCTGACGAGAGTAGCGTCGAGTGTGCGCACCTGCTTGTGGTCGCACTCGGCAGTCTTTCGGAGCTGTACCCCAAACCCGCTCAGTCGATAGTCGTCCCAAAGGAGACCCAGGGCGTGATCGAAGACGCCAACCGGCTGGCGCAAGCCATCGGCTCTGGACTCGTGATGCCGGCACACCTGCTGAGGGCCTCGCTCGCCAGCGCCACAGTCAGAGACGCTCTTGGTGACTGCGTTCAGTATGAGCCGGCGCTGGCAGAGTTTGAGCTGGCGACTACGGCGATCAATTCGCGTACCGAAGGCGTTGAAGGGGACAAGACGAGTAGTCGCGAGGCCCGCCCGCTACCGGCCGCTGGATCGACCTCCCGCACCTTGACCGGCGTGCTCCGCGAGTATTGCTCGGACCTTGTGGAAGAGTCGCGCGGCGCCTCGGCCCTTCCGTTCATTGGCCGCGAGCGCGAGGTCACAGCGGTGCTCGAGACGCTCTGCCGCAAGCTGAAGAGCAACCCTCTCCTGATCGGTAAGCCCGGCGTGGGAAAGAGCGCCCTGGTTGCCGCAGTCTCAGCGCGGCTCTGCGAAGGAAAGGTGCCCGTTCGGCTGAAGGGCAAGCGAGTTCTGGAAGTCTCACGGCTAAGATTGCTGGCCGACGCGAAATTCGCCGGCGATATAGAAGAACGCTTAAAGAATCTACTGGAAGAGGTCCGCCGCGCCGGCGACTGCATCCTCTTTTTCGACGAGATTCACAACTTGCTGAGTGCCGGCGGAGGCGGAGGTACCGGAGATGTGGCCAATCTGCTCAAGTCGTCCCTCTCCAAAGGCGAGATTACCTGTATAGGCGCGACCACGCTCGCCGAATACTACAAATACGTCGCACGCGACGAGGCGCTGGCCAGGCGTTTCAGCACGATCACCATCGAAGAGCCTTCGCCGGATGAGACCCGCCGCATACTCACGCTATCTCGCAGCGCATTCGAGTCTTACCACGGAGTGAAAATCGATGATGAGGTCATCGGATTTATCATCGACATGGCCGATCGCTACCTGCACTCGCGCTGCTTTCCCGATAAGGCCTTCGACCTGCTCGATCGCGCGGCGGCCAAGGCTACGCTGGGAGGCGAAGACCGGCTCACTCGTGAAAGCGTGACGGAGACCCTGTCTGAAACGACCGGTCTGCCACTGGAAATAATGGATGAGGACCCGTCCGAACGGCTCGAACGGCTGGAGGAGTTTCTGAATTCACAAGTCCCCGGGCAGCAGCGCGCAGCCCGCGACGTCGCTCGCGTCGCACGAATAGCCAAGCTCAAGCTCGAGCTCAGACCCGAACAGCCCGACGGCGTCTTTCTCTTTGTCGGGCCCGAGGGGGTGGGCAAACACGAGATGGCTGCGGGACTGGCGAAGTTCCTGTACGGATCGACCCAGAAGATGATCGAATTCGAAATGAGCCAGTTCAACGAGGCTCACTCGATCTCTCGTCTCGTCGGAGCCGAGCCCGGCTACGTCGGCTACGGAGAACGCAGCGGCTTGTTGTCAAAAGCCGCCGAAGACAATCCGCATTCGGTCCTGTACTTTCGGAACGTCGATCTGGCTCACCCCATAGTTCAGCAGTTTCTGGGCGAAGCGTTCGAGCAGGGCAGGTTCACCGACGCGACCGGCGCGAGGATTTCGCTCTCAAACATCACGGTTGTCATGTCGCTCTCGCAGATAACGGAGAACCACAAGCTGACCCAGGTCGGGTTTTCGCCGCGCAAGGATGACGACGAGGAGCGGCGCGCCGGCGGACTTCGTCCAATCACCGGCAGCCTCAATCGAGAGCGGGGACACAGCGGCCTGGCTGAGTCGTTGGCCGCCGCCATTGACGAGGTCATCGAATTCCTGATACTGGACCGGGGGGCCACCGAGAAGATCATCGCAGAACGGCTCGAGGCGCTCGGCGCTCGCCTTGAAGCCGCACAACCGATCGTCATCAAGATGGACCCGGGTCTGGCATCATTTTTCGCGGACCGGTTGGCCGCCGAGCGTAAGAGTCTTGCCCAGCTCGAACGCCTGTGGCAGGAGACCATCGTCATTCCATTTACCAACCTCCATGTAGATCGCCGCGCGATTGGGGCCAGACCGGAAGTCAACGTCCGAGTAGAGGCGGGCGCCGTTCGTGTCGACATGCGTTACATCAACGGCCAGTCGCCGGCCTAGACCTGGGCGCACGGATCGCCAGATGGAATTCAAGACCGACCCCCACAAGAGAGTCTACGAGAAGACGCGTGAGTACCTGCACACGCTATTTGGAGAAGTGAACGTGAAGGCTCTCGACGACACATTCACACTGCAAGAGGGGTCGACCTTCGTCTACGTGCGCACGTTTCCCATTGGCGACAAGAAGGCCGGTGTGGAGATCTTCTCGTATGTCGTGGTGGACGTGGAGGTGACTGAGCGGCTGATGCGGTACCTGCTCACCTACAATCTGAAGCTGATACTCGGAGGCTTCGGACTCGCGATCGGCGAGAACGCCAAAGCGTCGGTTTTGTTGACACACACGATACTGGGCGACACGATGCAGCGTGAAGAACTCTACGCCAGCGTCTCGGCCATAGCCAGAGTTGCCGATGATCTAGATGATCAGATAGTTGCGGACTTCGGGGGCACAACCGCCCTTGGCAAGCTGGTCTGCGGTCAACCCGTCGCAGAACACTGGGAATAAGGATGAACAATCCACCCACAGCCGTGGGTGGTATTCGGCGAGCCAGAGTACTAGTCCATTCACTCATCCTATATCGTCTTATGCTTAAGGTAGGACTCACAGGGAGCATAGCGGTCGGCAAGAGTTTCGTCGTGAGCGTCTTCCGGGACCTGGGTTGCGCGACGTTTGATGCGGACAAGATCGCTCACACGGTCATGGAACCGGGTCGCGAAGCCTTCGACGACATCGTTCGTGACTTCGGACGCGCCGTGCTTGGAGAGGATGGTTCGGTCGACCGCGCGAAACTCGGCGCCATCGTTTTTGCAGACTCAGAGAGAAGGCGCCGGCTAAATGAGATTGTGCATCCACGAGTAATCACTGAACAGAATCGCTTGCTGGCAGAGTTCGAACGGAAAAACCCGGAGGGGATTGTTATAGTAGACGCCGCGTTGATGATAGAGTCAGGCGGCTACAAGCGATTCGATAAGCTGATCGTAGTATTCTGCAGCAGCGAGACTCAGATCGAGCGATTGATGAAGCGCAATAATGTTACGCGCGAAGAGGCCGAACTCAGAGTGGCCGCCCAGATGCCCTCGGAAGAGAAGCGCCGCTACGCGGATTATGAGATAGATACCTCGGGGACTCAGGAGGAGACTCGAGCACGCGTAACGGAGATCTATCACCTCCTGCTCGAGGTCCAGAAGAATCTTGGTTCGTAAATCCAGTGCGGCCGTCGCTTTTGCTTTAGGTCTAAAGGCAGGGTGTGCGTACGTCGCCGCTGCGGTGGCGGCTCTATGAAACGTTCGTTGAAGACGGGCACGCTGGAAGCGTGCGTACCCAGGAAGCCTTCAGACCGTTTCGATCAGCCTCGTTAATAGCGCTGCTCGGCGGGGGATATCGCTGATGATTATGTGCTCGTGTTCTGCATGGGCGCCCGCGCCGTCAACTCCCAATCCATCAAGAACAGGGACGCCAAGAGCCGCGACGAAGTTTCCATCTGAGCCGCCGCCGACCGAACCTTCTCTTAGTTCGAATCCGATCTCAGATGCCAACTGGCGCGCGTGCTCGAACAGCGCTCCGATCTCAGCCGTGCGAACCAGCGGCGGCCGGTTTATTCCTCCATTCACCTCCAGGCGCGCCCCTTCCAACACCGGTTGAAGTTGTTGCATGGCCGAGATGATGCGCTGGCCCTCTTCGATTGTTGCGAATCGCATGTCGATTTGAGCTCTGGCCTCCGCGGCTATCACGTTCGACAGCACACCGCCCCGCACTACTCCGACGTTGAGAGTTGTGCCGCGCCCATAGTCCACCATCGCATTGATCGCCATCACCTGGTGCGCAAGCTCGGTTATGGCACTGATTCCTGCTCGTGGATCGTTTCCTGCGTGAGCCGGCCGGCCCCGTACGATCAGTTCGAACTCACCCACGCCTTTTCTGCCCGTCTTCACGATCCCGCCCGGTATCGGCGGTTCGAGGACCAACGCTGCAATCGAGCGTCGCCCTTCTTCCTCGACAACCTCTCGAGAGAAATGGCTGCCTGTCTCCTCGTCACAGGTCATCAGAAAGGTCACGCTGCGTTTGGTGGGCCTCGCCATATCCCTGAGCGCTCGCATCGCGAACACGGCGGTCGTTACGCCGGCCTTCATATCGAATATGCCTGGACCATAGGCTCGGTCGTCCTCGATGCGGAATGGACGGTCGCTGAGCGTGCCGATGGGCCAGACCGTGTCGAGGTGGCCGATTACAAGCAACTGTTTGTCGGACGGTTCATTGTCGCGTTCGCGCGCGAAGCGTGCGCGCAAAGTCGCCCCCCAGCGCGCGTCGCGGAGCAGATCGACCGTCGCGCCATCCGCGGCAAGCGTCTCGCCCAGGCTTTCCGCTATGCGAGCAGTCGCCACTGCGTGGCGCGTCATCGACTCCTGCTCGACCAGCAATCGCATGAATTCGAGTATGTCGGACTGAATCTCCTGAAAGTAGAATGGAAGCCTGTTGGCCTCCATGTTCGACCCTGTCATATCTGGAAGTTTTAGCAGAGAGGCGAACCCGAGCGCCAGAGGAAGGATCTGGGATCTGGGATCTAGGATCTGAAATCTGGGATCTGGGATCTAGGATTATAGGATGATCTTAGTATTTGGGATTATCCTAAATCCTAGATCCTAAATCCTAACCAGATTTCACTTCGCAGTCAGGAGCCCATCGATCACCGCAGCCAGCTCATTGATTAAGTCGGAGTCCGGATTGAAGCCGCCACGAGGCGGTCCCTGCAGTTGACCCTGCTGATTCAGTACCACGATCGTCGGCAGTTGAGGCTTCTTTCCGCTGAACTGTTTGAACGCGGCTCGGCTCTCATCGCGCAGCACGGCGACTGAACCGGTCGGGCCGCACGGGCTGTTGAGCTTGTCGTTGCCGACCGAGGCGGGGTCGACGCTGACCCAGTAAATATTGACGGGCTTTCCCCGATACCTCTCTGAGAGAGATCCAAGAGCCTTGAACTCATCGCGGCACTGTGGGTCCTGGGTGCCGCCGAAGAGCAGGACAACAACCCGTCCGCGCAGGCTCGCTGTTGTGACTGTTGAACCGCTCGGGGTGCTGAATGTGACTTCTTGCGCGCTCGCGGCAACAGCCAGCGACATTAGAGCTATGAGTGATGGAATGATGGTCTTAGCTTTGGTTCGCATTCTTTCTCCTGTTAGTGCCGGAAGTTGGATGCATTTGGGAGCCGAGGCGTACGATCCAGGATCCACATAGGAATGTTCCGGACGCGACCGAAGGACGGACCGCCGCTAATCTCTTTGTTTCCAAGGTGTAACAGCAATACCCCGGCGTGATTTGGTGCTTGTCTGCCCCTCCTCTTCTACCCGGCTTTGCCTTCCAACTCCGGCTGGAGGGTGGCGCGTCTGTCTCTGAACGCGAGGAAGAACGCAACAGCGGCTATCAGAGTAAGCACAAATGGAACCAGAAAGACCTTGGTGTAGTCCACTGTCTGCCCGGTGGTGTAGGTGTCCTTGATCCAGCCTGTAAACTTCGATCCCATGAACATTCCGGCTCCGATCAACACGAACGTGATGAGCGCCTGGGCCGAAGCTCGTATGTCCGGAGTCGCCACCGAGTTCGTGTAGATGTACGCGACCACGAAGAAGCAGACATAGCAGATGCCGTGAATTGCGAGCGACGCGATCACCAGCCCCTTGGGCTGGCCATAAGCGAATATCGCATACCGAATCGGCCACGCCAGCATGCCAAATGCCATAGTCTTGCGCACGCCCCAACGCTGCAGCAGCCACGGTAGCGACACCATCATCCCGATCTCCGCTATCTGCGCTATGCTCATGACCCATGGCATGTTCCTGGATGAAACGCCGAGAGTTGTCAGGAAGGGCGCCGTCAGGACGAAAAAGAACATCACCTCCGTCGCTACGATAAACGCAATCAGGATGAAGATAACGAATTGCGGATCGCGCAGAAGCTTGAGCGCGGACAAGAAAGCCCACGGGCTGGCGCCGCTGCGTGCCGGCGGCGTCTTGGGAATCGCAAAACAGAACAGACCGAGCACCAGTGAGAAGAATCCTCCCAGCCACAGACTGTCCGCGCCGCCCAGACCTGGCAAGCCCTGCTCTTCAGGCCAGATGTATCGAAGGCCGCTCAGCATACCGGCCGCAGCGATCCAGCCTATGGTTCCAAAGACGCGAACGAGCCCAAACTTCTTCTCCGCGTCGGGCAGGTGGTGGAACGTAATCGAGTTTGTCAGCGCAAGCGTTGGAGCATAGAGCAGGGACCAGAGGGCCATCAGCGGCAGAAGCTGTTCGAATGTAGTCGCCCTGGCGGCGGCCATCATTACCACGCCGCCGGCAAGGTGAAAGGCGACGAGTAACTTCTCAGTAGGGAAGTAGCGGTCCGCAAGCTGCCCGCCTATGAACGGCGCGATCATCGAGCCGAGCGGAAGAAGCGCGTAGATCCAACCCATCTGCGAGCCGGTGAACCCCCGTCTCTCGAGATAAGCAGAGTAGACCGGATACCACGCTCCCCATACTACATATTGAAGAAGCATCATCAATGAGAGCCGCCATCGAATGCCTGTCGAGTTCATTTTGATCTCTCTTTGGTTCTGGTTTTGGATCTATCCCCAGATTACGCAGATGACGCAGACGAAAGAAAAGCGAATCTGCATCACCTGCGGTTCTCTGTTATCTGTGTAATCTGCGGATCAAATCTTAATGTCGCTGAAACTCTGAAGAGCCGAACAACAACTCCAGAACCTGAGCGACTCGTCGCGACCCGACTGAATCCATCTTGACGTTGTAGTTCGCCGGCGCAACTGCGGGCCTGGCTGTGGAAGGCGAAGCTACCCGCACAGCGGCGCCGGTCTGCCCGTCCTGCATCTTCTCGATCCCCGCGCGAATCGTGCGCCGGCCCTCTGGGCTGAGCTCGGTGTGCAAGACCAGCGCCGTCAATCGGTCTGTCAACTGATCGAGATTCCCCGTCATATCCGAGCCGACCAGCTTCGACGCGTCGTAGCTCGTGCCGGGAATCTGATTCCTGGTTAACGCGACGCCGAAGTTGAGCCTGTTCAGGAACACTCCCGTGTTCATCCACGCGCTCGACTCCTCGCTGTAGCCGGTTGGCGCCGCGTTCAAGTAGAGCGGCTCGCCCATTCTTCGAAGCCAGTCGTTTAAGACGGGGGCGCCGTTGGTGTCTCCGTCCACCGCCCGAATCGCTGACGCCACCAGCTCGAGCGGCGACTTCACTTTGGACCTGAATGAGGACGCTGAATTGAACTCAGCCGACGTCAGGATTGCGCGCAGCACTTCCCGAATATCACCATCCGTGCGCAGAAAAACCTGAGCGATCCGCTCCACCAGTTGAGGTGGGGGTTCATCCGACACGAACCGCTTGCAGAGCTTCTTCGACACGAACCGCGCCGTCGACGGATGCCGCGACAGAATCTCGATTACGCGCTCGGCGTCGGAGATGCCGCCGCCGGCCGGGATCGTCACACCCAACACTGTCTTCACCCCGGTGTCATGCATCCACGGGCGAAACATGAATCCACCGCCCTGGTTTGGCCGGTCGATCGTCCAGCCCGTGAAACAGCGAGCGACTTCCTGCACGTCTTTTTGAGTGTACCCGCCATCGACCCCCAAGGTATGAAGCTCCATCAATTCGCGAGCGTAGTTCTCATTGATGCCCGGCTTACGCGCAGGAGGCCGAGGGGGCAGTTGGGGATTTGGCGCCGCCTGCATCGTCGATTGAGGGTTCGGGGTTGCGGATTTCCCTTCCTGGGTGCTCGCCTTTATCGCCGCCTCGTCGATCACTTTTGAATCAGCGGTCTTTGAGGGAGGCGCGTTCATTGAGTCGGCTCCCGCAGCCGGTCTCATAGCGTCGTTCGGCGGGCCCGGCCTCGCATTTGGCGGACGGGGCGCCGGCGGGCGAGGTTGCTTCGCGTCGGGCGACGCCGACAACCAGTTGTCCAGATAGAACAGCATCGCCGGACTCTCGGCGACTCCCATCAAGAGGTCTCGGAACTTGCCAAGCGCGCGTGGCCTGATCACATCGCGCTCGTAGCTGCTCAGCAACCACTGCTCCGCGTCCTTCTGCGCAAACACATTGAAGTGATTAAACCAGAAGTCGGTCATAACCTCCTGCAGCTGCCGGTCGCTTGATACTGCCCTCACAATCTTCTGCTGAACCAGTTCGCCCATGATCTGCCTCGGAGTCCCAAACACAGGTGGGCCGTTCTTCTCTTTTGCTCGCTGCTCGACGACCGGACCCGGCGGGTAGAATTGGTAAAGCTCTGTCGAGGCCATTTGAAGCGTTGGCAACACGGCGAGCCTCCGTTCGAGGTCCGCGTCGTCGATGGTCTCCGGGTGCAGTTGCTGATCGAGGAACTTTTCGATTCCCATCTGCCTCAAGCGCTCAACATCGCCCGGGCGTGGGCCGAACGTTATCCGGTTCACCAGGTGCAACAGCTTCTGCTCTTCGCTCAGGCGGACAGTGCGACCTTTAGCAGCCGGACCGACGGCGGGCATCAATCGCTCAGCGGCCGCCAACGGGGCCGCTTCATTTGAGGCAGCTCGCCCGCGAGGTGGAATGTTGATCAGCACAAAAGCGGGCGGCGCAATCGGCAAGCGCAGGTCCGCGTTCGCCAGCCTCGACTTCTGCTCCTCGGTGAGGAAAACGGCCATCTCATCGCGAATAGCCTTTTGTTCGCGGTCGACATCGGCGACAAGCTGAAGCGAGTAGGCCTGCGTCTGCGCGCGACCGCGCAACTCGCCGAGCCTGGTTGCATGTCCTGCGAGAAGCTGTCGTAGGGCCGTGACCTGTTCTTCGCTCAGCGTAAGCTGTTCGCGGGCCCTGGCGACGTACTGATCAACCATTTGTGCCTGTGCCTGGGCCTGAGGCTGCTGAGCCGCGTGGGTCATAATGCCGACCGGCGCCGATAACATAGTCGCCAGGGCCGCCACGAGAACGAGACGAGCATAGAATCGCATAAGCCCCTCCTACTCGTCGCATCTTATCGCAGATTGCAAGACTCGTACAATTTGAAAGGGTCCAGCCCCAACGACGGACACTGGAGCAACAAATGTGAATTGGAATCGCAGAATCGAGGGCCGGACCCCCGCCGTCCCACTTACGATTCGTGGTAATTCGTGTGATTCGTGTAATTCGTGGCTGCTCCTTTGATGTAAACTGGGGACATGAGAATCCACTACCTGCAGCACGTTCCCTTCGAAGGCCTGGGCAGCCTCGAGCGATGGGCTTTATCGAACGGTCACACGCTGTCGGCGACCAGGCTCTACGACGACGAACCTCTGGCAAGGCTCCAGGAGATCGACGCGCTGGTTATTCTCGGCGGCCCGATGAACGTCTATGAGGAAGAGAGGCATCCCTGGCTGCTCAAGGAGAAGGCCTTCGTCAAACAGGCGCTCGAGAGCGACACTTTGATTCTGGGCCTCTGTCTCGGCGCTCAACTAATCGCCGACGTACTTGGCGCAAAGGTCTATCGGAATCAGCACAAGGAGATCGGCTGGTTCCCTCTCGAGCTTACCGACGAGGCACGCGAGTCTCAGGTCTTTGGAAGTCTCCCATCAAAGTTCACCGCGCTCCATTGGCATGGCGACACTTTCGACCTGCCGGCGGGCGCGACTCACATCGCGACCAGTGAAGGCTGCCGGAATCAGGCCTTCGTGTTCGATTCGGAGCGAGTGGTTGGCTTGCAGTTTCATCTTGAATGGAAGAGGGAGAATC
Source organism: Blastocatellia bacterium (assembly GCA_036003885.1). Taxonomy (GTDB): domain Bacteria; phylum Acidobacteriota; class Blastocatellia; order UBA7656; family UBA7656; genus DASYSA01. The sequence continues at coordinate 21,409 of DASYSA010000103.1, forward strand.
TTGCAGCGACTCTCCGGGAGTGTGCAGACGAGCTGACCGAAGGCAAGTACGTCCAGAATCCCGACGAAATGCTCCGCCGCGAGGTCGACTTCGAACAGAACAACAGGATGATGGATCAGATCGCCGAGAAGTTCGCCGAGCCGGGTCGTCTGTACAATGCCGCGGGGGACCATTAGATTAGATATTCACGAATCCGCAATCCGCAATTCTATTTCATTGCTTTCGCCCAAGTCCAAACTGATCGCCCGCGCGCACCGGCTTGCCACCAGCGAAATCAATCTCCACGATCTTCTCGCTGTGTACCGGTCTGCCTGTCTCGTCCGACAACGCGGTGATGATCCTCTTGCTCGTCACATCGATGATTTCGCCAGTCGATGGCCACGCATGTTTGCCGTCGAGGCTGAACGTGATCCAGCCTGGTTGTTCGCGGAGCTTGATACTCTTGATCTGTCGAGGAGGCGTCACTGTGTTGTCGAAGACGTGGATCATTTCGTTGTGCCCGTCGCACAGCCAGATCTCTTTCTCATCCGGCGTGAGTCCGATACCGTGCGCGGGACACCCGTGACGTTTTATCGGACCTTGCTGGAACCCTTGAACCTCGACCCGGTACAGTTTTTTGCCGCTCTTCAAATCACCCACTTCAAAGCCGAGCAATCCGTTGACATTGACATAGCACAGGGTCTGGGCGCCGTTTATGGTGAAGGGCCGAATCACATCGCCAAACGGGCCGATCTCCATCGACACTTCATGCGCCCTCGCGTTGGTCACTCGCAGCAGCGGTGACTTCAAGCCCGCAAGATAGGCGTGTTGGCCGTCGAGCGAGTAAATCGTGTTGTGCGCTCCCGAATTGAGCACAATCTCTTTCAATACATCACCGTCGATCGCATTGACGACCAGCCAACGCGGCCCCTCCAATGACGGCACGTACATCGTCCTGCCATCGGGCGAGAGCGCCATCCGGTCGCAACCGCCTTCGAATTCTTTGTCCCAAACTTTCTTTTCGGTGAGCAGATCGAAGGCGGCAATGCGTTTCGGCGTGCTCACATAAATCCTCGCGGTCCGGGCATTCGCAACGACGCCTTTGACGTTCTCAGGATCCTTGCCCTGGGGAACATCCCACGTTGGAATGCGCTTGACGAACTTGTAGCCCGCATCGATGTCGAAGACCAGAATCCCGACGCCGCCGAATTCCACATAGTTGCGGATCCCAGGCGAGGCTACGTAAAGAAAGTGTTTGGTGGGTACGCCGGTTGACTGACTGGCAATCACCAGCGCGCAGAGAAGAATAAACGAGCAGGGAATCAGTCTTTGCAACTTCATCGGGATTCCTCCAGCGTAATCTAAGAGATAGTCTAAACCTGCGGCCGATGAACAACGCCACCTCGAGTCGCATGGAGACCGCAATCCGAAAGGATCGGTTCGATCCATGCCTGAGCACTTTAGCACGGTATGACAAGGCTCAGAAGCGCAAGACCCCGGACACCGGGGAACTGAACCCGCCTGATTCTCTCGCCGAACAGAGTAATAAACACGCCGCACGGGCGACATTAGATCCGGTCCGGCAGGTCATTCGTTTCCGCTCACGTGGTGGCGGGCCATCGCGACAGGTGATAGAGTTGCCCGGGGCCGGCTGGTCTCCCGCGAGACGCCCTCGGGCCTCTGGGCTCCAACGACAACTCGTGAAAGGAATCAGAATGTACTCACGTGGGCACTTCACGCTGCCGCGGCTCCTGCTCATCCGCAGCCTGGCTTGTTTGCTGATGCTCCTGGGCGCCAATATAACCCTTCGCGCTCAAGGCCCAGCCGGACAGACTCCATCTTTCAAGGCGGGCGTCGCACGACGTGATATAACTCCTCGCGAGCCGGTCCCGATGTGGGGGTATGGCGCGCGACACGATGCCCTTTCGGCCGGCATTCTCGATCCGCTCTATGCGGCGGCACTCGTCATTCAAGCGGGCGACAAGAAGCTGGCGATCGTCGGGTTGGACCTCGGCCGCTCGCCTGCGGAGCGCTCCCTCCAGATCATTCGCAAGCGGATCAAAGACCAGGCCGGCATCGAGTACTCATTTATCGCCGGCTCCCATTCCCACCACACCCCGGTTCTGGAGTTGACCGACGAAGCCGGCAAGGGGAAGGGTCGCTTCGATGCCTCGCTGCGGTACTACAAACAGATGGAAGACGGGATCGTCGAAGCGGTTCTCGAGGCGAACTCGAAACTGGCCCCGGCGAAGATAGGAACCGGGTCGGTCCAACTTGAAGCCTTCAATCGAAATCGCCAAACGAAACTCACGCCCAAGGCGAGCGATCGTGAGCTTGCCGTGTTGCGCCTCGACGATACGACGGGCAAGCCGATTGCGATCCTTGTAAACTTCACCGCTCACCCGACGATGATCAGCGCTGCGACGTTGAAGTTCTCGGCCGATTACGTCGGGGCTTTGAAAGAGATGGTCCAAAAGGAGATTGGCGCGCCCGCGATCTTCATGCAAGGGGCAGCGGGTGATCAATCGGTGAACGAAGGACCGAATAAAGGCTACCAGGCTTTCGGTCAGGCGCTCGCCCGTGAAGTGGTGAAGGTTGCATCCGGAATTACGACACAGGAAGTTGCTCACCCGTCACTCGAAGTCAACGAGGACCGGTTCAAGTTCGCTTCGCGAGTAGATCTGAGTAACCCGCTGGTCCGCATCGCATATGAGAAAGCCTTCTTCCCGGAGCTGATTCCGAACTTCGTCGATGAATATGCGGACGGAGTTCGTCCCAGGTTGACCGTGGCCCTGCTGAACGGCGAGATAGCTATGGTTGGCGTGTCGGGTGAGTTCTTCAGCAACCACTCGATTCGCTTGAAGGAGCGGGCGCGGGTGAAGCAGTTGTTCTTCTTCGGCTATTCTAACGGTTACCATCAATACTTCCCGACCATCGAAGCGGTCGCCGAGGGAGGCTATGGCGCCGACAACGCGGTGTCGCCGGTCGCTGTGGGAGCCGGCGAGCAGATGATGGACACCGCGCTGATTTGGATATACCAGTTGTTGGGAAGAATAAAGCAAGCGGACCCAACAGCCACCGCGACCAGGAGCCGCCCCTGACGGTCGCCTCGCGATAATTGAGCCCATCACCCTCACCTTCTCGGTCAACCGAATAATTCCGATCTCCATCGCCTGAATCCAGCGTTGTTCATGAATCTCGCGGCTTCAAACGGTCGTAGTGCTTTTTCGGGCAGTCCATGGAGATGCGAAATCGGTCGGAACCCATTGAAACTCCGACCAAATGCGACAATTGAACTCCGGCTCACTATTTTGAGGAGAAATTTGTATGGTTGCTCAAGATAATGCTTGACAGAGATAATAGCCCGTCATAGCATGGCGTGTCTCGTAATTTCTACAGTCGAACCACGGTTCGTTACTACCTGCAAGGAGATTTAGGATCAATGACGCGCACAAAACTCGCTCTAGCTCTGGTTGTCTCGCTGGTTGCACTCGTTTGCCTGACGCTTGGCAGTTCTACTGGAAACGCTGATTCAAAAGGTAAGAAGGAAGTTACGTTCAACCGGGACGTTGCTCCGATCCTGTTCAATAACTGCGTTGAGTGCCATCGTCCAAATGACATAGCGCCGATGTCGCTGTTGAATTACAAGGAAGCGAGACCCTGGGCGCGATCGATCAAAGAGAAGGTGGTGACCCGTGAGATGCCGCCCTGGAGCCCTGACCCGGCGTACGGCGAGTTCTCGAATGACCACAGGCTGACCCAGCAACAAATAGAGACCGTGGTGGCCTGGGTCGATCAGGGAGCCAAAGAAGGAAACGCCAAAGACCTTCCGTCCTTGCCTGAGTTCGCGAACGGCGGATGGGAGATCGGTAAACCTGATGTTGTGTTCACGATGGGCGAGGAATACTCTGTAGAGCCGAACGCGCCCGACAACTATATCAATTTCTTCATCCCGACCAACTTCAAAGAGGACAAGTGGATTCAGGCTGCTGAGATCCAGCCCGGCAACCGCAAGGTCGTTCATCACGTCATCGCCTTCATTCAGACTCCTCAGATGATGGCCAAACGCGGAGAGAACCCCGGACGACGATCCACCGCTTCATCCGTCATGTACATGGATGGAAGTTTGAAGCGAGTCAAGATGGACGCTCCTGTCACTGACGACGGTTGTGCATCACAGAATGCGAGCCGTCGGGCCGGAGCAGGCGCTGAGGAGCAGGAAGGGCAGCTGTTAGCAGGTTATGCGCCTGGGAAGCAGGTCGACATTTGGCCCGTCGGCACGGCCAAGAAGGTTCCCGCCGGAGCGACCCTCATGTTCCAGATGCACTACTCGGCCTTCCGCGGCGCGCTCAAGGAGACACAGAAGGACCGCACTAAGATCGGCTTGATCTTTGCCAAGGAGCCGCCAGACAAGATAGTTATGACGGCCGGAGCGGCCAATCTGAGTTTCAAGATTCCGGCGGGTGCGGAAAACCACGAGGTTACGGCCTGCCTCACGTTGCCGGCCGACGTCCAGGTGTCGAGCTACATGCCGCATATGCACCTTCGCGGCAAGGATATGAAGTACGAGGCGGTCTATGCCGATGGGCGGCGCGAGACTCTGCTGTGGGTGCCCAAGTTCAGCTTCAACTGGCAGGAGATGTACTTCCTCAAGAAGCCGCTGACCCTTCCCAAGGGCACGAAGCTGATCATAACGGCTCACTTCGACAACTCAGCAAAGAACAAGTACAATCCCGATCCTAAGAAGGACGTTCGCTGGGGCGACCCGACCTATGACGAAATGATGATCGGCTGGGCGGACCTTGTCTTACCAAATCCAGCCAAGCCCGAGACGGCCGCGAAAGCGGCAGGGGG